>CAYLTW010000004.1:11270-57299 GCA_964386735.1 uncultured Woeseiaceae bacterium | reverse complement strand
CCGTGTTGTTCAGAGTGTAGTCCAGCTCGCTCTTGCCGTAATTGAAGCTGAAGTCGTACAGCATGCCGCTTTCAAATTCGCCCTGAATACCGACGGCAATACTGGAATCGTCCTGAGCGCCGTCCAGGAAGGGTGTGTATCCGGCGGGTAGTCCCGTGTAACCATCAGCGCGATGTTGCGCAAGGCTCGAGTGATTCTCGTTGCGATAAAAGAAGCGATACCGACCGTCGGTGTTTGCGAGGCCGAGTCGCGCATACAATTGCGCCGAACTGCTGATGTCAAAACCTGAGTTAAGGAAGAAGCGTACGCCCTCGGTTTCCGGGCGACCCCAGGTCTGCAACTTGGGCGCATCACCAAACGGAGTATCCGCGCCGATTTCTGATATTGGAACACCATTTGCGAGTAACCGTGCTTCGTCAGTCACTCGCTGTATGCCGCGCGACAACGCGTCGTTCTTGACCCAGTCGATGGTGGCGTTGACAAAACCACTATCGCCGATTGGCAGACCAATGTTGCCGGCGACCCGCGTGCTTTGTTCACCTTCGAAGTATTCGCCATATTGCACTTGTATCTGGCCGCCTTCGTTGGCGTCTTTCATGATGAAGTTGATTACGCCGGCAATCGCGTCGGAACCATACTGCGCCGCCGCGCCGTCACGAAGAACTTCGATTTGCTTCACGGCGAGGCCTGGAATCATGCCGATGTCCACGCCGTGTGCGCCGTTACCGGCCGCAGGTGCAAAAAACTGCACGAGTGCCGAACGATGACGTCGCTTGCCGTTGATCATTATCAGGACCTGATCCGGCGCAGTGCCACGCAATGACGTCGGGCGTACAAACGCACTTCCGTCTCCCGTCGCTGGTGTCGCCGTGTAGGACGGCACCATTGCGCGAATGTTGTCAGTCATATCCGCCGTGTTACCCAGTGCTTCGAGGTCTTCAGCACTGATGACGTCGATGGGTACGGGTGAGTCCGCCGCCGAGCGCGGCCTGGCGCTGCGCGAACCGGTCGTGACGATCTCCTCGATCGTGTCATCGGAGCCCTGCTGGGCGACCGCAGTCTGAAAAGACAAGCCGGACGCCGTCAGTACAAGCGCCAATGAGGCTAATTGTGCAGGTTTTCTAAACATTGTTGATTCCCCCTCAGGAATATCCTTGCCCAGGCTCAGGCTCAATTATTCCGCTCCGCGGAGCGGATATGCGACGCCAAAACTAGCCTATCCCTTCCATTAATGCAACGAATGATTCAGTATTGCGAAATCATGATTCATATGTTTCATCAGGTCTATGCCACACCGCTACCCGGCCACGATTCGGCAGCTGCTTGACTCATTTTCCGAGCTGACGCCCGAGCTGCAAAAAGCGGCCAAATACATCCTCGAAAACCCCGAGGATGTCGGTCTCAATTCCATGCGTACGGTCGCGAGGGGAGCCGGGGTCAAACCGGCCACGATCAGCAGGCTGAGCAAATCGCTGGGATTTCCCAACTATGAAAAGATGCGCGAGCCATTCCGGGAGCGTTTAAGAACGCGCAATCCGGGGTTTTCGTCCCAGTTTCAGGACGTCCAGAGGCGCGGGGCAGATGATAGCCGGGCCTTGTTCGAAGGCTTCCGAGCGCAGGAACTCCGCAACATCCAAAGCACTCTGTCAGACGAGCAGTATCCGGTGCTTCTCGACGCGGTCGATACTCTCTGGTCGGGCCGGCGCATCTACGTCCTGGGTTTGCGCGGTGCGTATGCGCCGGCATTTCTGTTCCACTACGCCTTTCAGCTCTTTCGCGATCGTTGTCAGTTGCTGGATACGACGGCCGGCATTTTCGCTGACCAGCTGCGGGGTATCGGCGAGCAGGACGCCTTACTCGTTATTTCGTTTCAGCCGTATACACAGTTAACGATCGATGCCGTCGACTATGCGGCCGAATCCGGTGTCAGCATCGTCGCGATAACGGACAGCGTTATTTCGCCGGCGGCACATGCAGCGAAGCACACGATCATCACTCACATCGACTCAGAATCGTTCTATCACTCGTTCACGGCGGCGCTGGCTGTTTGCCAGGCTTTGATCACGTTGCTCGTTGCGAAGTCCGGTGGCGACGCAGTGAAAATCGTCAAGGAAGCCGAAAAGCAGTTGTCGCGCATCAGCGCGTACTGGTAGACAGCATGTGACTCTCGTACTGCACAGAAGTTTGCTACAGGAGCCGGTTTGCGCGGTACGGGGCGACGGTGTGTACGTCGTCGATCAGGACGGCAATCGATACCTCGACGCCTGCGGTGGAGCGGCCGTTTCCTGTCTCGGCCACAGTCACCCGGCAGTAATTAATGCAATTCGCAGTCAAGTGGGAATGCTGCCGTACGCGCACACATCTTTTTTCACAACCGAAGCGCTCGAGGAACTCGGCGACGCACTGGTGAACCGCGCGCCGGGGATGGGCAAGGTCATGCTGCTGTGCGGTGGATCGGAAACGATGGAGGCGGCGTTGAAGCTGTCGCGCCAGTACTTTGTCGAATGCGGCGAGGCACAGCGAGAGCTGTTCATTGCGCGCCGGCAGAGTTACCACGGAAATACACTCGGGGCGCTGGGCGTCGGTGGCAACGAATGGCGGCGAAAGATGTTCGCACCTTTACTGAAACAAGGTCACCATGTTTCGCCGTGCTTCGAGTATCGCGATCGTCAGGCCGACGAAACGCCTCAAGCGTACGGAAGCCGACTCGCCGAGGAGCTTGAGGAAAAAATAGTCGAACTCGGGCCCGATCGGGTTGCAGGCTTCGTTGCCGAGACGGTTGTTGGCGCGACCGCCGGGGCTGTACCGCCAGTGGATGGTTATTTCCAACGAATCCGCGAAGTATGCGACAAGTACGGAATTCACCTGATTCTCGATGAAGTCATGTGCGGAAGTGGCAGGACCGGTACCTATTTCGCTTACGAGCAGGAAAACATGGTCCCGGACATCGTGGCGATCGCGAAGGGTCTGGCAGCTGGTTACCAACCCATCGGTGCGTTGTTTTGTAAGAACGAAATAACCGACACAATTCGGGATGGTAGCGGTTTTTTTCAGCATGGGCACACGTTCATGGGCCACGTGACAGCCGTCGCAGCAGCACGCGCCACGCTGGCAGTTATCGACGACGAGAATCTGCTGGACAATGTTGTGATGCGAGGCAAGGCGCTTCGGGCAGGTCTTCGAGACATGCTGGGGGAACACCCGAATGTAGGAGATATTCGCGGTCGCGGCCTGTTTATCGGTATCGAGTTTGTCGAGGACCGGCAGAGCAAGAAACCGTTCGACCCGAAACTGCAGCTGCACAAGCAGATTAAAACCACAGCGATGGCAAAAGGCCTGCTTTGCTATTGCATGGGCGGCACAATTGATGGCCGGCAGGGCGATCATGTATTAATCGCACCACCGTACATTTTCGATGCTTCACACGAAGCCGAATTCCTTGAGAAATTCCACGCGTCGGTGACAGAGGTGCTGGATCGTCACGCAAAATAAAGAGTAGGTAGGTGAAAGAAAAACTCGAAATCACAGCGTATGAGGTCGTCGAAGATCCTCTGCCGTTGCAATCGGCGAATCGCAAGCGCGAGTGGATGGACGACACACAGGATCGCTTCGCATACCGATGTTTGCCACTCGCAATCGCAAACCAGATGGGTTGGGAAATTTTGTGCCCGGTGTCGTTCACCGCGCGCTGGAACGGGAAAACCGGACTCGATGCCATTCGAATCCGTTTCGATGGCGAGGCTTCGCCGCTGATCGGCTCGCACTTCGGGCACGGTGTTTTAACATTCAATCTCGGTTACCTGTTTCGCACGACGAAGGCTCAAAATTTGTGGGTCAAGGGTCCCACGAACCAGCCCAAGGACGGCATCGCAGCCCTCGAGGGTGTGATCGAAACGGACTGGACGCCATTCACGTTCACGATGAACTGGCAGTTCACTCGATCACGCCACAAGGTGCGTTTCGAAAAGGGCGAGCCGATTTGCACAATACTGCCGTATCCGCGGCACTACATCGGCAAGTTCGAGCCGAAGCTCAAAGTGATCAACGAAAATCCGAAACTCTACAAGCAATACGTTGACTGGAAAGACGATAGGGAGAAATTCCTGGTCGATCTCAAGGATCCGAAGTCGGCGGCGGCCCAAAAGGGCTGGCAGAAAACCTATATGAAAGGCGAGGATCAGTTTGGCAAGACCTTCGCCGGACATCAAACGAAAGTGCGAACCCGCGACTTCGGCGCAGACAAACAGGAGAACGGCAGCTAACGGATGCGAAGCGGAAGTCCACCAAGTCCAACCCGCATTATTCAGAGCGGCGGAGAGCGGTCGGGGGAAGCATTCGCCCTGGCAAAATACCCCTCTGTGGAAAATCCCTCCGCGGAGGGATTGTTGATCAGCCTGGAAAGTTCGCCGAGGTTATTGCCGTTCTTATCGTCGATGGACAAAAGACGGTCTTCGGGTGTTTCTACAGGCTTCATGCCCCATCCCTGTGGTCGAATTAATACTTGTGATTGTATACGGGGATAACAGTGAAAAACATCTGTAAATCAACTGCTTAACCCTACTTTTAGAACTTGAAATGGGCGGCGGCTTGCCCCCAATACGGTCGTTCCTGCTACCGGAATTGCCGGGTTCTGAAGGGTGCTTAACGGAGGCAAAGCAGATCTATGATTTCGACATTGTCTGACAGTCACTGCCCGGTCGATTACCGACCACCACAACCTGGCAAACGGGTTGGTTGCAATCTACTATGAACTGGCTTACAGATAATTTGAGGATATGCTTTTCACTACCTATCGACAGGAGATGAAGACATGGGGAGTACTCACCAGGAAATTGAGATCGGAGCACCCGCGGACCAGGTATGGCAGACCATTCGAAATTTCCATGACGCGAGTTGGGCTCCAAATGTCGTCTCTAGCCTTGAAGCGGTCGGAGAGACATCGGGCGATCAGGTCGGGGCGATCCGGATACTAAATGGCGCATTCCGGGAAACGCTTTTGACCCTGGATGATGACGCGAAAACGTTTACGTACAGCATCGATGACGGGCCTCCACCGGTCTCGAAAGAGGACGTGAAGAACTACGTGGGGCGAGTCGCCGTGCGGCAGGCTGAACAGGGTGACAGTACGCTCGTCGAGTGGTCATCGACCTGGCAGGATAATGACGAACCCGCCTACGAGTTTTGCCACGGCATCTACGTGGCGCTCCTGCAGGACATGAAAAAAAGCCTTGAATTGTAGGAACAGCTTACAACTCGTTGTACGCCCGCAAGGTAACTTCTTGCATTTGCGAAACGTCATTCCTCGCTCTCGAAAGAATTTGCAAAAAACGACGATTGTCCTGCAAAGATTCCAATGTCGGGTCGTTCATCGCAACGCGATAGGCGCGCCAACCCCGGTCATATGCACGTTGCAATTCGTCCACAGCGCCACTTTCGTTGCCACGTAACGCATGCAAGCACGCTAAAAAGTAGTGGCGATTCGGAAGCGATAATCCCTGCTCTGCAGCGAGGGCAAGATATTCTTCGATCTCTATCGCAAGCTCTGCTGCTTCGTCGAATTCTCCCGTCTCCTGATAAGCCTTGACAAGCGCGAGTGCGTGAAAATTTCCGTACATAAATTGCCAGTGGTCGAACAAAGGCTGGCTGAATTTTCTCTCCCGCGATCGTACCTGCGCATAGAGTTCAACCGCCGCACTGAAATTGCGTGCGAGTACGTATGCCAGCGCCGCATCTGCGATCAAAAATGAATCGTCCGGCGTTCGATCAAGATTGGCCTGCGTATACTCAATAAAGGCCGCCGCTTGTCCGCTTTCGGTGAAGTAGAGCTTCCTGCCAAATGTTACGTACGGGTCAAGCGGGTCCTGATTCTCTGCTTGCGAGAGCCAATAGTCTGCTCGCTCATCATCCGCCAGTCCGAGATAAGCCCAGGCGAGCTCACGAAGCGATAGCAGATTACTCGGGTCGAGCTCAACCGCTAGACGATATTGGCGCACGGCATCGTCGAACTTTCCGGCAATGCGACTCACGCCGCCCAGCCCGATGTAACCGTAGATGTAACTGGGCGACAACTCCACTGCCCTCTCGTATTCTCTGTTCGCGTTTTGGAAATCGCCATTCCAGAAGTAAGCCATTGCCAGGTTTCGACCAATGACTGCTGACAGTGGGTCCAATTGACGGGCTTTCCTGGCTACCGGTACCGATTCTTTGTACCGTCTTTGCAGATACAGGCTACGGGCATACCAAATGTGCGCCATTGCGTAACCCGGTTGAAGCGAAATTGATTGTTCGAATTCGTAGTCAGCCTCGACATAGCGTTCCTGCTGAAGGCGAATGAGTCCAATGGATGCGTGTGCTTCAGACAGGTTTTCATCAATTTCGAATGCCCGACGTACCGCTGTTTCCGCAAGTTCGGCGATATCATCTATGCTGGTATCGCCGTAGTCGGGCAGCACGCCGTAGGCATCGGCCAGCGCCGCATAGGCCAGCGCGAATTCCGGATCGAGGGAGATAGCCTGCTCAAACAAATCGATCGATCGCCGCAGTGACTCCTCTGTTCGCTGGTGCCAGAAATGTCGCCCCAGCAAGAACAAATCGTATGCCTCTAGATTGGACGTCAGGTGCTCCGCCGAGCGGACGACGTCATTCATGTCGAATGTATCCAGTAAAGCGCCCGTCACTGTCGCCGCGATCTGGTCCTGAATATCGAAAATGTCAGCATCCAAACGATCGAATGTCTCTGACCAAATGTGAGAGCTATCGACCGTGTTGATGAGTTGGGCCGTGATTCTCAGTGTGCCGCCAGCCTTCTGTACGCTGCCCCTCAAAACTGTGCCGACGTTGAGCCGCCGTCCAATTGCGCCGATCTCTTCGCTCCGATTCACAGGCGCGAACGATGACGTTCTGGCGATCACATGCAGATTCCTGACCTGCGCCAGCTGGTGCAGCAGCGTTTCTGCCAGACCGCTCGCCAGGTACTCCTGATTCCGTTCCTGACTGAGGTCGACGAAGGGCAAGACCGCTACGGAGTGCGCCGGCGGATCGAACGGTTCGAGAGCTGCCACCGATTTACCTTCAATGACACCGTCCGGGTAGATCAGGTGGAAAAGTCCGGCAGTGCCCCCGATAAGCAGGATAACCGCCAGCACTATGGTTAATTCGCCCTTTGCACTAGCGGGCGGAGTGGATCGAATGCCGTCCGCCGTGATATCAAAATGCCAGGCGAGAAGCATAGTAGCGGGGAAACCCACGACGAAGGCAATCGCCAGGACCGGAATGCTCCATGTCGGAAATGGCAGCTTTTCCAGGAAAAAGGCGACCGCTTCAGTGGCGCCCCAGGCCACCACCAGATAAATAGTGGCCGCACGATAAATTCTGCGGCGCCGAAGCTCTTGCAGAAATATGCCAAGCCTGTCCATGAAACCAACCTGCGGATCGATGGATCCTCAAGGTCATTTTAGCATTTGCAGAGGGTGTTGGTAGCCGAACGCTAGAGAACAATCGAGTCCCGAATATCGTCAATCTGCGACTTGAGCTTCGGCGTCGCCCTGCCCAGGCAATGTTTGTCGCGCGGGCAGCCGGAGCTTCGCGGACAAATTATCGTTGCGTCTTTCTTCGCACCCTCGGCAATCCAGCCTATGTTGAGAATCTTGCTGATGCTTACCAGCTGGCGAACGGCTTCTTCGGGTATCGGCCCCGAGCCACCATTGCGATTGCAACTCGCCTCGATCGCATCGATGGTCTCCGCCGCATCGATGTTCTGCTGTCGTAACGCGGGCGCGAGGTCGACACCGGCGCACAGTACGTGGGGATTGCCGGCGGCATCCTCGCTGCGTATCGACTGACAGCAATACAGGCGTTTGTCGTCGCCTGAGCGCAGAACGGATATTTGCGATGACGGCTTGTTCGATGTCGTGTTGAGCATTCGAAACACGGCCCAGTGCTGACAGGGATCGGAGATCATCGTCATATTGCCCCAGGGTAGCGGAATGCCGTTGCCGCGATATACCGCACGCAGATTGCCGGGTGGGTAGGCATCGAAGTAATGCCAGTGCGGGTAGGGCGATACGCTGGGCATGCGTCGCATTACGAGCGTTGTCGTCAGCCCGGGCTTGTCGCCGGAATCGATGGCGTACGCATGCTTCGCGAGGAATTGCCGAAACGGCGTCTTCGGTGCCAGTAACGCGGCCGCGAAGTAACTGCACTCGAAGTCGCGCCAGGCAAAGAGTATGTCCTGCGCATCCAGGTTCGGTGATTCCGCGTCATTTCGGCGGCCCGTAACACGCCCGCCGGAAATCTGCGGTGCCCGGGCGCCGTCTCCGTCGTGAAGAATCTTGTGGGCGATCTGGTTGGCAAGGTCGAACTTCAGCCTGGCAGGCATATCTACGAGCGCGCGGTTCAGATACACCTTGTTCGGTGCATCGAAGAATGATCTTACGAGCGTGTTCAAAGGTGTGTCGGTGTCGCCGATGTCTTTGAAAGTTTTCTTGTCGAACCAGCTGATGTTCAAACCGACGTCGTCTGCAATATCGACGACGTCTTCAACCGACAGTGGAAATCGTTTGCCACCGATGCTCTCAGCTGCTCGTTCGATATCGGGGAATCGATTGTGGCTCGATTCCTGGTGCGCGCGAATGAGCAAATGTGCGAATTGCCGGCCTGTTGTGCCGGTTTGTGCAAGCAATTCCGGTATCGCGAGTTGCAGCAGGCTATCTGAAAACAAAAATCCCGGTTCAAGGGGCATGCCCCTGACTGCGGCCGTGGGCGCCACGTCAATCGCGTCGTCTTGCAGTGACTCGTCATAGAACCAGGCGAGCTCTTTCTGAAAAATCTCGGCAATGATCTGCAACAGCTTTTCAGATGGCACGCGCTTGCCGTTCTCAATCATCGACAGGTAGGAAACAGACGGCGCTGCCTCGGCATCCTCCTGAATGCAACGTACCGACAGGTCTTCAAGCGTCAGGTTATTGCGCTTTCGAAGTGACTTAATCTTGGTGCCGAGGAAGTGGGCTTTGCGGCGAATTCCGGTCCGGGCCTGCATAGCTATGTCCTTCTATACGCTTTTTCGCTCAATCTTTGTAAAATTCACACTGTGAAATTTTCGCTGTGAAATTACTGGGTTCTTTTTACTATGATGGATCTCCGAAGTAAAGCTTTGCTGCTTGTTTCGACCCGCGGCCAACTCAGGAGATTGCCATGACGCCAGAGGAACAGATCAAGAGACTCGAATCAGATTGGGCGCAAAGCTCACGCTGGAAGGGGACCATACGTAACTACAGCGCACCGGAGGTCGTCAAGCTGCGCGGTACGGTCAACATCGAGCACACTTTGGCTCGCCTGGGCGCCGAGAAATTCTGGCGTCTCATTCACCAGGAAGACCCGGTCTGCGGACTCGGCGCACTGACCGGCAACCAGGCCATCCAGGAAGTTCAGGCCGGCCTGAAAGCCATATACTGCTCCGGCTGGCAGGTTGCTGGCGACGGCAACAGTTCCGGTGAAATGTATCCGGACCAGAGCCTGTACCCGGTCGATTCGGTGCCGAAAATGGTCGAGCGTATCAACAACGCGCTTATTCGCACCGACCAGATTCACGCACTGAGCGGCGACACCAGTATCGATTGGTTTCCACCAATTATCGCGGATGCCGAGGCTGGTTTCGGCGGCAACCTGAATGCGTTCGAACTCATGAAGAACATGATTCGTGCGGGCGCAGCGGGCGTTCACTTTGAAGACCAGCTTTCCTCGGCGAAAAAATGCGGTCACATGGGTGGCAAGGTACTCGTACCGACGCAGGAAGCCATCGCGAAGCTGAGCGCGGCACGACTGGCAGCCGACGTATGCGGTGTTCCAACCGTGCTGCTTGCACGCACGGATGCCGATGCCGCCAACCTGATTACCTCGGATTCGGACGAGCGCGATCATCCGTTCATTACGGGCGAACGCACGCCGGAAGGTTTCTACCGCACGAATGCCGGCATTGACCAGGCGATTGCACGCGGCCTGGCGTACGCGCCGTACGCCGACCTGCTCTGGTGCGAAACATCCAAACCGGATCTGGCACAGGCACAGAAATTCGCCGACGCGATCCACGCCGAGTACCCCCATCAACTGCTGGCGTACAACTGCTCGCCGTCGTTCAACTGGAAGGCAAATCTTGACGATGCAACGATGAGGACCTTCCGCGAGGATCTTGGAAGAATGGGCTACAAGTTTCAGTTCATCACGCTGGCCGGCTGGCACGCTCTGAACTCGAGCATGTTCAACCTGAGCCGTGCCTACAAGCAGGATGGCATGTATGCTTACTCGAAGCTGCAGCAGCAGGAATTCGCGGACGAGCAATACGGCTTTCGCGCGACCAAACACCAGTCATTCGTTGGTGCGGGTTATTTCGACGCGGTGCAGAACACGATCACGAACGGCCTGTCTTCCACAACGGCGCTCGATGGCAGCACCGAGGAGGAGCAGTTCGTCGCCTGACAGTAAATGGAAAATGCAGGCCCGGCGAAAAAACGGGTGAGGAACGATGCGATTGCAGGAAACGGATAGCACGCAGGAGTCGGATCGCCGCAACGTCGGTGGCCTGGCCATCGATCCGCTCTTTTTCGACTTTGTCGAAGAAGAGCTGTTGCCGGACATTGATTTCGAGGCCGCGACATTCTGGAGCGGCCTTGAGTCGATCATCAATGACCTGACACCGCAAAACCGGAAGTTGCTCGAGATTCGTGAGGAGATGCAAGCGCAGATCGATCAGTGGCACAAAGATCGGGCCGGCGAGCCCTGGAGTCAGTCCGACTACACCGACTTCCTCTTCAGGATCGGCTACCTCCGGGAAGAGGGTGATCCGTTCACAATCGAGACGACCGGAGTCGATCCCGAAATCGCGACAATTGCCGGCCCGCAGCTCGTTGTCCCCGTTAGCAATGCCCGATTTGCGATCAACGCGTGCAATGCTCGCTGGGGCAGCCTTTACGACGCTCTGTATGGAACGGACGTCATCGATCAGGACGACGGCAAGGAACGCGGCTCGTCGTTCAACCCGGCGCGCGGCGCCGCGGTTATTGAATATGCGATGGGGTTCCTGGATAGAGCCACGCCCCTGGATCATGCAAAGCACGCAGAAGTTGAACGGTACAGCACGGACGGCCAAACGCTGCAGGCGACATTGATCGGCGGGCAGGCAGTGGGTCTTAAAGACCCGCGCCAGTTTGCCGGCTTTCGCTCGAATGTAGATGGACAGTCGTTCCTGTTGCAAAACCATGGCCTGCATATCGAGATATTGACGAACCCGGAGCACGTCATCGGCCGTAGCGCACCGGGCAATGTGGCCGACATAGTCCTCGAGTCTGCAATTACAACGATTCAGGATTGCGAGGACTCCGTAGCCGCCGTGGACGCGGAAGATAAAGTTGCCGTTTACCGTAACTGGCTTGGACTCATGCGGGGTGACCTGGAAGCGACTTTCGACAAAGGCGGCAAACAACGAACCCGGGAACTGGCGGCAGACCGTGTCTTCAACGGTGCAGATGGCCAGGAACTTGTGCTCTCGGGGCGCAGCCTGATGCTGGTCCGAAACGTCGGGCACCTGATGACCAGCGACGCCGTCGTGGACAAAGACGGGCAGGAAATTTTCGAGGGCATTCTCGACGCCGTCATCACAACGGCGTGCGCGCTGGCGAACCGGCAGTCGAAATCACTTCCGAACAGCCAATTCGGCAGTATCTACATCGTAAAGCCGAAGATGCACGGCCCGGCAGAAACTGCGTTTACGGACACGCTGTTCGGCAGGGTCGAAGAATTGTTTGGTATTGATGCAAATACTCTCAAGGTCGGCGTCATGGACGAGGAGCGACGCACGACGGTGAATCTTCAGGAGTGTATTTATGCGGTCAGGGAGCGACTCGTCTTTATTAACACGGGCTTCCTCGATCGTACCGGGGATGAAATTCACACGAGCATGCACGCGGGACCGGTGCTGCCGAAAGAAGCCATAAAGGCCGAGCGCTGGATAAACGCCTACGAAGACTGGAACGTGGACATCGGCCTTCGCTGCGGTTTGCCGGGCAAAGCGCAGATCGGCAAAGGCATGTGGCCTATGCCCGATGAAATGCGTCAGATGATGGGCAGCAAACAGGCGCATCCGGAAGCGGGCGCGAGTTGTGCCTGGGTGCCGTCGCCGACGGCGGCCACACTGCATGCGATGCACTATCATTTCGTTGATGTACGCGAGCGGCAACAGAAGATCATGGCGCGCGAGCTCGCGAGTCTGGATGACATCCTTACGCCACCGCTTTGCGACGCGTCAACCTTGTCAGCCGACCTGATCCAGGCAGAACTGGACAACAACGCCCAGGGTATTCTCGGCTACGTCGTACGCTGGATCGATCACGGAGTTGGTTGTTCAAAGGTGCCGGACATCAATGATGTCGGCCTGATGGAAGATCGCGCGACGCTGCGCATCTCAAGCCAGCACATTGCCAACTGGCTGTTGCACGGCGTCACCGATGAGGCGCAAGTACGGGCAACGTTTGAGCGCATGGCCGGGGTGGTCGATGAGCAAAACAGGGACGACCCGGACTACCGCAGGATGAGCGAAGACCTGGCGAACAGCATCGCGTTCCAGGCGGCCTGTGACCTGGTTTTCAAGGGCTGTGAACAAAGCAACGGTTACACGGAACCGCTGTTGCATGCTTATCGGCGCAAGTTGAAATCCGGGTTGTCGAACGATCTATCTAGCTAAGGGTGACCACGGTATCGATCGCCTGGTAGGCAGACAGGATCGCGCCTTCCTGCCAGCCCTGCAGGATGCTCAGGTGTTCGCCGGCGAAAACGATATTGCCATCGGGTGTCAGCAAGACGCCCGGACTAGACGTACCCCACCCGCCCAGTTGGAACGGCATCTTTTTCCAGGCAACGCTGATGCCGCGTGACGCTTCGCCGCTGAACTCCGGGTGCACGTTGCCGGCTTGAGCGCGCGCCGATGCGATTCTTTGTGCAGGCGTCTGACTCGTAAAGCTGTCCCCCGGTGGCCCGTCGAATATATAGGCGCCGAGGACAATGCCGTTTGCTCGTCCGAAACCATGGTTGGGATACCAGATTTGCGTGATGTCCTGATCCGTCCAGGAGATGCCGCCATAGATGTTGTGGTCCTGCTCCCAGAAACGACGTGACTGAAACGCGACTCGAACAGCCGATGAATACGTGAAATTCGAAATTTCGGCCTGGTGGGCCGTGGAAAAGTCGTTGGGAATCGATGCAAGAACCGTCGCCGGAATTGTGACAATGCAAAAGTCGGCATCGATCGTCGTCGCCGTGCCGAACAGGTCGTTATACACAACGCGGGCGCCGTTTGCCGTCTTGCGGATTTCAGTGACCACTGATTCGAAAATCGTGTTGGCGAGTACCTGCGTCTCGAACGCTCGTGCGATACGATCCATGCCGCCAACGGGTTGCAGCATTGTCGACTGTTGATTGAAGCCTTCTGAAAACGACGAGCGCAACTCCCAGAACACATCGGCGAAAAGTTCCTGTAGTTGCAACGGAGATAGCAAGGTTCCGCGCAGCCTGCTGCCGGTATTCATCTGACCCGGAAATCCTGCGCGTGGCGAGCCCGGGTAGTTCGAGTTCTGATCAAGGTCGCCAAACAAGCTCAACATTCGCAGGATGTTCGACCTGTCGGCTGCGGAGAATTCCTGATCCAGCGCGCCCTGATTGACTGCTGTCGCGAGCAGACGTGAAATATTGCCGCGCGTATCGGCCATGACCTGTCTGGCGACTTGCGGCTGGCCATTGAAAGCGTTCGGCGTGTGCAGCCATGCACCTTGATTGTCGTTGGTGAATGTCTCGAGGGCGACGCCAAATTCACGGCAGTAGCCGAGCAGGAACTCATGGTGATGTGCAATGCGCGAAGGCCCGGCGTTGAAGTACAGGTCGTCGCCAAGGTCGAACTGGCACATCTGCGACGAGTCGGTCTCATTGACGACATCACCGGCCCGGATCGTCTTGTTACGCCCTCCGGCGGATGCCTGCGCTTCGAGGATCGTGTACGAATAACCGAGCTTCTGCAGCTCCAGCGCCGCAGTCATGCCGGCGATACCGGCGCCAAGAATTATGACGGTTTTGCCGGCGCCGATGTTTGGCGGCCAGTCGCCGGGCCGTGCCGACATCATCGTCGGGGGCGGTGGGGGGGGCGTAGGAACATTTGTCGGCGCAGCCGACGATGAACCGCAGGCGGATATCGACGTGCCAATACCCAGCGCGGCCATTGCACGCAACATGGCCGACCCACCAACGGCTTTTCCGATCGACGTGAGAAATTCCCGACGTGCGATTCCCGGTTTCTGAGCCTTCATATTCTTGTTCGGCCTGCCATAACGACGTTCGACCAACACGGTAACCCGAAATTCCCGTATCGTGGTCACAAATCGATTGACCGGCGAGGAGTGCGTGCCGAATTTCGGCCAAAATTGGATCGCAGTTACGATCGCGACACTTGCGAGCGTTGGCGCGCACGGTGACACGTTGACTGTCGCCGTTGCGAGTAATTTCGCCGAACCGCTCCGGGAAATTGCGTCGAAATTCGAAGCGCAAAGCGGACACGAGGTTCAAATCAGTCCCGGATCAAGCGGCAAACTTTACGCGCAGATTATCAATGGCGCACCGTACGATATTTTCTTGTCCGCCGATGCCCGCCGACCCGAATTGTTGGAGCAAAATTCGATGATCGTCGCCGGCTCGCGATTTACCTATGCCGTGGGGCAACTCGTTGCCTGGTCGCGGGACGCCGAGTTCGCGAATAGCGCTTGCGTCGACGGACTGCAACAACTGGGCGAGAAAAAACTGGCAATCGCCAACCCGGCGCTCGCCCCGTACGGGCTCGCCGCGAAACAGTACCTGGTCGGGCGCGGACTATGGGGCGGGCTGCAGAAAAACCTTGTTTTCGGCGAGAACATCGCGCAAACGCTTCAGTTCGCTGCAAGCGGCAGTGCCAGCATCGCATTGATTGCCGAATCCCAGCTTGGCAGGGCGAAAGACTTTGCTGCGACATGCGCCGTGCCAATTGCCGGTGACACACACGACCCGATTTTGCAGCAGGCCGTACAGATGGCGAGAGAATCAGCCGCGCCGGCCGTCGGGCAGTTTCTCGAGTTTCTCCGCGGGCCCGAGTCTCGTGCGATCATTCGGCACTATGGTTACCTGTTGCCGGAACCTCAATGAACGCTGAGTCGGTATCGATGGGCTGGCCCGATCTCGGGCCCCTGTGGCTGTCCTTCAAGCTTGCGGCGATCACGACATTGTTGCTGCTTGTTGCAGGTACGCCGCTGGCGTGGTGGCTCGCAAATACACGCGCGCGAGTCCGGCCGGTGATTCAAACGCTGGTCGCCCTACCCATCGTATTGCCCCCAACCGTCATGGGGTTTTATCTCCTGATCCTGCTTGGGCCGTACGGCGCTATCGGCAGCTGGTGGGTGGAGCTCACGGGTAGCGCGCTGACGTTTTCTTTCACCGGGCTCGTGATCGCGTCGTGTTTCTACAGCTTGCCGTTCGCGGTGCAGCCGTTGCAGGCTGCGTTCGAGTCGATGGGTCGAAAGGAGCTTGAGGCTGCACGCACACTCGGCGCTTCGCCGATCGATGCATTCTTCTCCGTTGTGGTGCCGTTGTCGGCGACGGGCTTCCTGACCGCAATGGTGTTGAGCTTCGCGCACACACTGGGTGAGTTCGGCGTCGTACTTATGGTGGGTGGCAATATTCCGGGTGAGACCCGACTTATTTCAATCGCGATATACGATCATGTGGAGTCGTTGAACTACGCCGCCGCGCACGCTTTGTCGCTGACTTTGCTGGGCTTCGCTTTCCTGATCTTGCTGACGATGTTCCTCGTGAACAAACGGCTGGCGCTCCGTGAATAAGCCGGTTCTGAATGGTCGGACCCTGGGTGTCCGTTACGAACTGAAGCGCGCCGCGTTCTCGCTGGATGTGAACTTCAAACTGGCGATGCGGGGCATCACCGGTATTTTCGGTCCTTCCGGCGCGGGCAAGACGACGCTGCTGCGCTGCATGGCGGGCCTCGAGCAACCCGACTCGGGTCACCTGGTCGTCGATGGCACAGTTTGGGAAGACACCGATTCCGGAACAAACCGTGCCGCGCATGAACGGCGAATCGGCTACGTGTTTCAGGAGGCGAGATTATTCGCGCATCTGGACGTGTCAGGCAATTTGCGCTACGGCGAAAAACGCGCTGTTGTGAAAACGTCGCGGATCGAGTTCGACCACGTCGTTGCTTTGCTCGGGCTGACGCCGCTACTGAAACGTAGTCCAATGACATTGTCAGGGGGAGAGGCACAAAGGGTCGCGATCGGACGAGCTCTCCTGCGCGACCCCGACCTGATCCTGATGGACGAACCGCTCGCCGCGACAGATCAGGCGCGACGGGATGAGGTATTGCCGTTCATCGAGCGACTGCATGTCGATCTTGGGCTGCCGATTATCTACGTCAGTCACAATATCGATGAGATCTGCCGCATCTGCGATCAGCTTGCCGTAATGGAAAACGGCAGGATTCTGACCCACGGTGACTTGCAGTCAGTCCTGTTGCAGACCGATTTGCCAATCTTGTCCGGACGTGAAGCCGGTGCTGTGATCAACGCAATAGTGGAGCACTACGAATCGTCCGACGACCTGACGCGCGTCGCGACTGCGTCATCGACACTTTGGGTACCCGGAGAAAACGGGCCGCCGGCATCGGTGCTGCGCCTGCGCGTGCGGGCCAACGATGTCAGCCTTTGCCTCGAACGACCGCGCAAAACCTCGATACTGAACGTCATGGAAGCCGAGGTATCGCGAGTTCAGGAAGAGCCGTCCGGTACCGTGCTCGTGCACCTGCGGGTCGGCAACGACGGCTTGCTGGCTCGCGTGACGCGTCGATCCTGTTCGGAACTGTCACTTGAGGCCGGTGCCCGGGTGTTCGCACAGGTCAAGTCGATCGCGGTCCGGAATTCGCTCGGCTAATACGCTCTCGCGGTTAGAAAAGCGTGCACATTGCGCTGCACGGCGATTATTTTCCGTGTGGATAAGGTTTTGTGTTGGCCGAAAATACACCGGGTCACGCAAAACCGTGCGCTGCGTCAAGTCGAATTTATGAGCGGATCGGCAAAATACACGTATCTTCGGCTGCCGATCAAAAAAATAACGATGACTTCCCCGGTATTTTACATCCTCGTTGCGTTGATGCTTACCAGTGCGATGATCTCGATAGTCTTTTTCATGGCCTGGAAAATGCTTGGTGAGAAGGCTTACGCGTTGAGCTGGGCCGTCGGATTTTTGGCCGCAACGTTTCAGTGGCTTTTCAATATCGTTGCGCCCCTGTTTCCGAGTGCTGAGACACAATGGTTGACCGTCAATGCACTTGCGCTGGTTCTGATAACACTGGGTCTGCGCGGCCACTGTCAACGCACGGAAAGCAAGCTGGTACCGAAAAATTTGTGGCCGCTCGCAGCGGTGATCTATTCGGGGGTCGTGTGGACAACCCTGGTCGACAAGCACGTGGGTATCAGCACGGCGCTGATACCGGGTGCTGCCGCCATCAGCCTGTTCCTGTCCGCGCTGATGATTCTTCGGCACCGGGACAAACCCAGAATCGCCGAATATGCCGCCGCAATCACGATGGTGGTTTTCGGCCTCGCACAATTGACGGCCTCTGGCATGGCGCTGCTGCAAGGACCGTTGGGTGAGGAGTCGTATCGCACGCTCTATGTACAGTTCAACTTTCTAACGATGCCCGCTGGTTATACGGGAATGGCGATATTCGTCATCTTCATGCTGGCCTCCGATCTGTCGGAACAGATGAAGGAGTTCGCAATTCTGGATCAATTGACGGACACGCTGAACCGACGCGGTTTCGGTGAGCAAGCGGCGAAGGCCTATGCGACGGCCCGCCGGACGAAACGACCGGTGTCGGTCATAATGACTGACATCGATCGTTTCAAATTCATCAACGATCAGTACGGGCACGCGACAGGCGATCAGGCGCTGTGCCACTTCGCAAACACTCTCAAAATCGGCCGTCGTGCCGACGACGTTGTCGCGCGCGTTGGGGGCGAGGAATTCGCACTCGTTTTGCCAGGCACGTCGCTTGAAGCTGCAACCCGGCTCGCCGACGATCTCTGTGCCCGGATCGAGGCGTCCCCATTCGAGTTCGAAGGAACGCCGCTCCCGATGACGGCCAGTTTCGGCGTGGCGACCATTTCCGACAAGGACACTTGTCTGTCGGATGTCATCTTGCGTGCGGATCGCGCGCTATACCGTTCGAAGCGTGCCGGTCGCAATCGAGTCGACCTCGAATCCTCGCAGCTCATGCGAGCGCTGGACGGCACGATCCAACCCCTGTCCGACAGTAAAAAAGTCTCTTCGCTCGTGTAGCATAGGACTCGCGATGAGCGAGTCTTTCTTAAGGATTGGGGTGCTGGGCGGCATGGGCCCCGAGGCGACCGTCCACTTCATGTCCAGAGTGATTGCGCTGACGCCCGGCGACAGCGATCAGGATCACCTGCGAATGCTTGTCGATCAGAATCCGGCTGTCCCGGACCGTCAGGACGCGCTCCTCCGGGACGGCGAAAATCCCGGGCCGGTGCTGGCCGAAATGGCCACGCGACTCGCGGCCGGAGGCTGCGATTTTCTGGTGATGCCCTGCAACACGGCGCACGCATACCTGGGCGACATTGTCTCGGCGGTAAGCATCCCGTTAATCAGTATCATCGATGCGACGCTGGACGCAGCGGGCGATGCGAATAGCGTCGGCGTCATGGCGACGACTGGCCTCATTCATGCCAACGTCTATCAGTCCGCGCTCGAGGCACGCGGAACAACATGCCTGTTGCCCACCGGTGACGACGTCGACGAGCTCACGCGTTCGGCATTCGAAATCAAAAGCGGCAACAAAGGTGACGAGGTCAAGGCGGGCGTGACTCGCATTGCCAATGCCCTGATTGCCCGCGGCGCGGATGTTATCGTATTGGGTTGTACCGAATTTCCCCTCGTATTGGCGCAGGGTGACATCAACGTGCCGCTGCTGTCGTCAACGGATGAACTGGCAAAAATAACCGTTGCCCTGTCGCGGGGCGACAAGCAGCTTCCAAAAACACAAAAAAGGAATTCCTGATGCATTTGTCCCGTTTCCCACGCGTTTCTCTCGCGCATCTGCCGACGCCACTTGAACTTTTGCCGAACCTCAGCGCCGAACTCGGCGGTCCGCAGATATGGGTCAAGCGCGACGATTGCACGGGCCTGGCGACCGGCGGCAACAAGACACGCAAGCTTGAATTCGTCATGGCGGATGCTATCGAAAAGGGCGCCGATACGATCGTCACGGTCGGCGCCGTGCAGTCCAATCATGTCAGGCAAACGGCGGCTGCCGCGTGCAAACTGGGGCTGTCGTGCGAAGTTTTGCTGGAGCATCGATTGACTGACCCGAGCGACAACTACGCAAACTCGGGCAATGTTCTTCTCGACAGGATCTTCGGCGCGAATCTGCGCGAGTACCCGGGCGGTACCGACTTCGACAAGGAGATGCAGCTTGTGGCCGACGAAGTTCGGAGTAGCGGTAAAAAGCCCTACATCGTTCCCGGTGGCGCATCGGACAAAATCGGCGCGTTGGGTTACGTGAACTGCGCGCTTGAATTGCTGACACAAGCCAACGATCGTGGCCTTGTCATCGATCACCTCGTAACAGCAACGGGTAGTGCCGGCACGCAAGGCGGCCTGATTGTCGGACTGAAAGCGACGAACAGCGGAATTCCGTTGCTCGGTATCGGTGTCAGCGCGCCTCGCGAAGCGCAGGAACAAAAAGTTTTCGAGCTGGCAGAATTAACGGCCGAACATATTGGCGCGCCTGGCGTGGTCGAACGAAAGGACGTTGTCGCAAACTGCGACTACATCGGCGACGGCTACGGTGTTCCAACCGACTCCATGAATGAAGCCGTGATGATGCTGGCCCGCACCGAGGGACTGCTGTTCGACCCGGTCTACAGCGGCAAGGCGCTCGCGGGCATGATCGACCTCGTTCGGCGTGGCGAGTTCAAAGACGCGGAAAACATCGTGTTCCTGCACACGGGCGGCTCTGCCGCGCTGTTTGCTTATGCGGACCAGCTGAATTTCACCTGATCGTAGTCGTGCACACGCTAATCGACGAAATACGCAAGGTCGTTGGCAAGTCCGGCGTTCTGACCGGGAGCGATGTGTCGGCTCGCCCGGCATCCTGGGTGAGGCATGGCCCCATGTCTGCGACGGCTATCGTCAGGCCTGCGAATACGCGTGAGGTTTCCGAAGTTCTGCGGCTCTGTCACTCGGCAGGACAATCGGTTGTTCCGCTCGGTGGCAACACGGGCCTGGTCGAAGGGGCTACAAGCGCTGCGGACGATATTGTTTTATCCCTGGAACGTATGACGCAAGTCGAATCGCTCGATGCGGCTGGCGCGACGATGACGGTGCAGGCCGGTCTTGTGTTGCAAGTTGCCAAAGACCACGCGGCTGACGCGGGATTTTTATTTGCCATGGATTTCGGTGCGCGTGGATCGGCGACCATTGGCGGCTGCATTGCAACGAACGCCGGCGGCAACGGCGTGATTCGCTACGGCATGATGCGTGAGCAGGTTCTGGGGCTTGAGGTTGTACTCGCCGACGGCACGGTGCTTTCGTCAATGAACCAGATGCTGAAGAACAATGCCGGCTACGACCTGAAGCACCTTTTTATCGGCACCGAAGGAACGCTTGGAATCGTAACGCGCGCCGTGCTGCGGCTGAGGCCGGAGTTGCGCAGTCAGAATACGGCGCTGGCGGCGGTAGATCGCTATGAAAATATTCCGCCGTTGCTACAAACCTTGGGAAGTGCGCTGGGCGGATCGCTCACGGCCTTCGAAGTGCTGTGGGCCGATTTTTATGACGCTGTGCTCGATAGTTCCGAAAGGCACAAACCGCCGCTTTCACGAGGCTCGCCGTTTTACGTGTTGGTGGAGGCGCGCGGCGGTGACCAGCAAGCCGATGCGCTTAGATTTCAGGGCGCACTGGAAGAGGCGCTCGAAGCAGGTTTTATATCGGATGCGTCGTTTGCCAATAACCTGCAACAACGAGAGGCGATGTGGGCGATTCGCGACGACATTTCGACACTGTCCGACGTTCTGGATCCGATGATCGTATTCGATGTCAGTTTGCCGATTTCGGCGGCAGCCGACTACGCGGCGAAAGTACACGCGCGCCTGCTTGAGCGCTGGCCGGACACGTATCGCGGCACGACGTTTGGTCACCTCGGCGACGGCAACCTGCATTTCCTGTTGACGATCGGTAGCGACGATCATGATGAGCAGCAAGGCGTCATGGAGATTGTTTACAGCGAGTTACAGCCCTACGGTGGCTCCATCTCGGCCGAGCACGGCATCGGGCTCGAGAAAAGGCCGTTTCTGCATCATTCCCGCAGCGCCACCGAGATCGACATGATGAAACACCTCAAGGAAGCGCTGGACCCCGACGGTATACTCAATCCCGGAAAAATCTTCGCGTAGGAGCCGGCTCCCCCGTATGGCGGTCGCCTACGGGCGGGCTCCTGCGGAAGCCCTGCTTGCGTTCACCGTCCAGTCGAAGTCGCGAAACTCGGTGGCGTAGTCTGCCGCTCTCTCAAGCTCACTTGCCAGCTCCGCTGTCGCGATCGGCGTGACGTAGTCGATCAGCCCGTTACCGGCCGGCCGGCCGTTCGCCCGCAGCCAGTTCAGAAAGTCATCTTCGTACAATTGAAATATGGCAGAAAAGTAGACGGTTTGATTATCGTGATCGATGTACACGTTCGCCGGGTCGTTGATGAACTCTGTTGCCGCATCGGCGAGAAATACTTCAAGTTTGTCACCTGTCGGTAACACAGGCCGGATGACCGGGCAGCTTTCGCTGGCGCAATTGAGTACGAAATGAATGCGCGGGTCCTCGTACTCTTTTCGAATCTTGTCATTCTCGACCGTTAGCAGGCTATATGCGCGACCGCCGAACTGGTATCGGAGACGATAGAAGAAACCCATGCCCTTTACGATCTCGATCGGTGCCTTCACATCGTTGACGCTGTCCAGCGGCCAGTTGCTCAATACGCTCCTGATAACGTAAGCGTTGTAACCGTACATCCAGTACGCAAGTTCATCATTCCGTGACGGGAATCGCGAAGGTGTGGATTCAGGGCTGAACGCCGAGACAGCAGCCAGGTAGGAATCGAGTTGAGCAATTGCGTTCGCGTCGTTGTACCAGCGATCGTAGTCTACGTATCCGCTCCCATCCACGTACGTGCCCAGCAATTGCTCGAACGCGCGGTGGCTGAAGGAATCGTCGGGAAAGTCCCTGGCAACAGCGGCCGTGATGGGGACCAGCTGCGGCCGGTTCGCCCAAAAGAAACCAGCCGCAACCAGAACGACGCCGATGATCAGAAAGAATGCTATTCGCACGTCGGTCTCACTCAAATGCCGACTCTTTGGTCGGCGCACGCCAGAAGAACGTACCCACTCAGACCGGCGGTGCCGCTTTTTTATTACGCGATGCCGAGCAATATGTTGCGCTTGGCGGCGAACGCCTCGGCAATGAAATTTCGAAAGACCCGATGTCGCGCAGCATCGCGAAGATCCGGGTGCGACAACATCCAGATATCGTAATTATCGTAAGGTTCGCAACCCGGAATACGGACGATACCGGAAACGAAATCGCCAACGAAGCAGGGCAGCACTGTGAGCCCAAGCCCGGACCTTGCCGCCGTCGCCTGAACCATCACGTTGCCGAAATCGCCTACTGCCGGCACATGTGGAAAGGCTGAGGTTTTGACCCAGTCGGGAAACGGTTCATCGTCGCCCCAGCCGACCCAGCGCGCAGTGGTGTCGTCTGACCAGGGGTCATGGGACTCAAGATATTGTTCCGTCGCGTAATAGCAGCTTGTCGCCGTTATCAGCTTTCGCCCGACGAGCTCCTCGGGCGGGCTTTTGTTCAGGCGCATGAAGCGAATGGCTACGTCCGCCTCGCGACGCGACAAATCGAACAAGTCATACGACACATTCAGCGATAGATCGATGGCGGGGTATTGATTCGAAAACTCGGTGAGATCCGGCATCATGAAATAATTGGCGAGTACGTCCGAGGTCGTGATTCGAATTTCGCCGGTAAGCCTGGTGTCTTGTCCGTGCAGCTGGCGGTCGGCCGCGAGGATGGCATCCTCAGCCGCGAGCGCCGATGTCAGCAGGGTCTCTCCGGCGGCTGTCGGGCGATAACCCCTGAAGTCCCGATCGAACAGGCGTACATCGAGACTCGTCTCGAGTCGCTCGACCCGGCGCACGATCGTCGAATGGCTCATACCCAGTGCTGCTGCCGCGCTGCGCGCCGACCCGCGCCGAACCAGTTCGAGGAAAAGCCGGACATCGTCCCAGTCCATGGTCGAATTTTGCACCGTATTGTCTCAATTTCGTGTCTAGTGGATCGAAAATTGTCCACGTAAACTCGGTATCAGTCAATTGGGAGACACCTGCAATGATCAGGAACCGAGGACCGGCGCCCGGATACCGGCGCTATCCGGACCACCGCATTGCCGTGAGGCCCGGCGGCGCACGCTATACCGTGCAACTTGACGGGATACTCCTGGCGCAAAGTGAAAACGTACTCCTCGTAGAGGAATCCGGATACGGCGAGGTGGTCTACTTTCCGCCACAGGATGTGAATCTCGATCTTCTCAGCGAAACGGACAGTCGCACAACCTGTCCATTCAAAGGCGAGGCAGGATACTTCAGTGTTGTGGGCGCGAAATCCGATATAGCGTGGCGTTACCCGGCCACCTACGACGAAATGTCAGACATCGCGGGCTACATCGCCTTCTACGCGGATCGAATTCAACTAACCGAAATTCAATTAACTGGGACTAAACGATGGCAAGAGTAATCGTATCGAAACGCATCAATGCACCTGTCGATGAGGTCTGGGCGAGTTGGGATGATTTCGCGAACATATACAAGTTCAATCCGAACCTGGCGAAATCCTATTTGTTGGGCGACGAAAGCGAACCGACACGTGTCGGTTTGCGCCGGCAATGTGACCTGAATGACGACAAGAACTGGCTGCGCGAGGAGATCATCGAGTACCGGCCGAATGAGCGACTGATAATAGATATCTACGACAGCTCGATGCCCATTAAATCGATGCTCGCGACCATCGAGTTCGAGAAGATTTCGGACAGTCGAACGCGGGTCCGGTTTACGTCGGAGTTCGAGCCGAAGCTGGGCCTTCTCGGCAAGCTCATGTTGCCGTTCATGCGGCGACAGTTCACATCGATGCTGCAAGCGTTGCTGGATGCCAACGCAGAATACGTGGAGCGGGGGCAGGTCGTTGCGGCCGCCGCATGACATGCGGATTGTGTCCCCGGACCTCACGTCGTGACGTGGGGCTTTACACGGAACGTGGCTATGTGTATTCTTGACCGATCGGTTTTAAATAGGACGGGATCTTGGTCCGCACAGGGGCACATCGGCCGGTCGGCCGGCCGCGCGAGTTTGACGAGAAAGCCGCTCTCGAAGCAGCAATGGACGCCTTCTGGCGCCGGGGCTACGAGGCGACCTCGGTGGCGGACCTGTGTGCCTGCACCGGATTGCACAAGGGCAGCCTGTACCAGGCGTTCGGCGACAAGCACCAGTTGTTTCTCAAGGCGCTCATTCACTACGCGGACCGCGAATTCCATGAAACCGCTGCCGTCGCGTTCGGGTCGGACTCCCCGCTTGAGAACATTCGGGCCATTATCCACAAGGTATGTCGGGATGCGGTTGAGGATCAGGGCTGCATGATGATCAACGCCATGGTGGAGTTGGCGCCACACGATCCCGACGTCAGTAAGGCCCTGGACGACGTGATCGGCAAGCGAATTCGGATGATGACGGACCTGATCGCGAAGGCCCAGCAGGCGGGTGAAATTCGCTCGCAGAAGGCGCCGGAGCGCCTGGCACGCCAGTTGATGGTCACTTTGGCCGGCACAGCAGCGGCGGTCAAAGGCTTTCTGACTACCGAGGACGCCGTCGAGACATTGGACGATGTTCTGGAGTCCTGGACCTAAAAAAATTTGTTCAATTTATGACCAAACGGTCACTATTCTAAACTTCTGGAGATTGGTAATGGGTAATTATTTTAATGCGATTGACCGCTTCGCCGTTGGCCTGACCCGGCGTGTCATCGCGCGCCGTTGGCTCGTCATCCTGCTGTCGATTGCGTTAGCGGTTGCAGCCGGAGCGGGCGCAGGGAAACTCGAGTTCTCGACCAACTACCGCGTGTTCTTCTCGGCTGCAAATCCCGAGTTGAAAGCGTTCGAGAACCTGCAAAATACCTATACGAAGAATGACAATTTCCTGTTTGTCGTGGAGCATGAAAGCGGCAAGGCATTCTCCAGAGAGGCCCTGGATGCGGTCGAGCAGCTTACCGAGGCCGCGTGGCAAATTCCGTACGCAATACGGGTCGATTCCGTCAGCAATTTTCAACATACTTACGCCGTTGAGGACGATCTGATTGTCGAAGACCTGGTAAGCAATGCGGTCGGTAAATCGAACGTATTTCTCGATCAGCGCAAGGACGTCGCCCTCGATGAACCGCTACTTCGCGACCTGTTGCTGACGCCCGACGCAAGCATAACGGCGATAAATGTGGTCCTGCAGTATCCGGAAAAGGACCTCATGGAGGTGCCCGAGGCTGTCGCCGTCGCGCGAGACATAGCGGAACGAATAGAGGCTGATTTCCCCGATATCGAAGTACGCATTACCGGTGTCTCGATGCTCAACAACGCGTTCGCCGAAACCGGCATGAACGATAGCGCGACATTGATGCCGCTAATGTTTCTCGTCATCTTCGTACTGACCTGGGTGATTCTGCGTTCGCTTACGGCCACATTTTCAACACTGGTCGTTATCGCGCTTTCAACGATCGTGGGTATGGGTATTGCCGGCTTCACCGGCATCAAACTCACGCCAATCTCGATGTCGGCACCAATCGTTATTTTGACACTCGCCGTTGCCGACTCGATTCATATCCTGATTTCCCTGCGCGGGTTCATGCGCGAAGGCTCCTCAAAACGGGATGCGATTGTGGAAGCCGTTCGCGTCAACTTCCTGCCTGTGACAATTACGTCATTGACGACAATTGTCGGCTTCCTGTCACTAAACTTTTCCGACTCACCACCGTACTGGCACCTTGGAAATATCACGGCCATTGGTATTGCGGCGGCATGGCTTTATTCGATCACACTATTGCCCGCTTTGCTTGCAACGCTTCCGTACAAGACTAAGCAGAGCGCTACCGCAGACTGGTCGCAACGAGCGATGGATCGCCTGGCTGACGGGGTCATCGGCAACAGCCGAAAAATTCTGATAGGCGTGGGCGTGGCAGCAGTTGCACTCATCGCATTTATCCCGACGATCGAGTTCAACGATCAATGGGTCGAGTACTTCGACGAAAGTATTGAGTTCCGAACAGACTCGGATATCGCGCTACAGGATTTCGGCCTGTACCCGATCGAGTTCTCTGTGCCGGCAACCGGACCTGGTGGCGTCAGCGAACCCGAGTACCTGGCCAGGCTGGAGGCATTCACGAACTTTCTCCGCGAGCAACCCGAGGTCACGCACGTGTACACGCTCTCGGACATCATGAAGCGTCTGAATCGAAACATGAACGCGGACGACCCTGCGTACTACCGCACGCCCGACAGTCGGGAGTTGTCGGCGCAATACCTGCTTCTTTACGAATTGTCATTGCCCTATGGGCTCGACCTGAACGACCGGATTAATATCGACAAGTCGGCGAGCAGAGTTTCAGCCACATTGGGCAGAACGTCGACGGCTGAGACAAAAGCGTTTCTGCGCCGCAGCGCCGCGTGGATGGAAAGTAATTTACCGCCATATATGCAGGCGGAACCGACCAGTGCATCGGTCATGTTTGCCTATATTACCGAACGCAACGTTCGAAACATGATTACCGGTACGCTGGTCGCGATCGTAGCGATCGCGTTCATCATGATGTTCGCGTTGCAGAGCGTGCGACTTGGCGTACTAAGCCTGATACCGAACGGACTGCCGATTCTCACCACGTTTGGTGCGTGGGCGATCCTGGTTGGCCAGGTCGGATTTTCGGTGGCGACGGTTGCGTCGATCTCGCTGGGTATCATCGTCGACGACACCGTGCACTTTCTCTCCAAGTATGTACGTGCACGAAACGAGCGCGGCCTGACGATCGAGGATTCAATCCGATATGCCTTCCGAAACGTCGGCATCGCGATCATCGTAAACACGATCATTATTACGATCGGGTTCCTCGTGTTGACGTTGTCCGCGTTCAAGCTCAATGCCGACATGGGCCTGATGACGGTTATTGCGATCGTCTTCGCGCTGATTCTGGATTTTCTGTTCTTGCCTGCCCTGTTGTTACTGGGCCGGCGTAATGAGGCTGTGTCCACGGCAGCCGCTATCGAATTGCAACCATCGTCTGCCTAGCAGCAGCGGTATTACAAAAGGAAATAGTCATGAAACTGCGAAACGTAATCAGTATTGTAATCGTGTTAATGCTGGCGGCAGCCTTTGTAGGGAATGTGAACGCGAACTCCTCCGGGGGGGCGGGATTCGACATCGCTGCAAGGTCGGATCGCTCTGACCTGGGGTTTGCCGACAGTGAAGTCGAATTGCGCATGGTTCTGCGCAATGCGGCCGGACAGGAGTCGCAGCGCTCACTGCGCATAGCGACGCTCGAAAAGCCGGATGAGTCTGTTGGCGACAAGAGTCTCGTCGTTTTCGACACGCCGAAAGACATCGCAGGAACCGCCCTGTTATCGCATGCAAAAATCCTCGACCCGGACGACCAGTGGCTGTACCTGCCGGCACTAAAGCGCGTGAAGCGAATTTCCTCGAGCAACAAGTCCGGGCCGTTCGTGGGCTCAGAATTCGCATTCGAGGATTTCACAGCGATTGAACTCAATAAGTTCGACTATCGCTTCATCAACTCGGAGCAATGTGGCGACATGAGTTGTGACGTGCTCGAGCGCCTGCCACGCTACGAAAATTCCGGCTATACGAAACAGCTCGCCTGGGTGGATCAGACTGACTACCAGATCCGCAAGGTCGAGTTCTACGATCGTCGTGGCGATTTGCTCAAAGTGCTCGAGCTGGGCGACTACAGAAAGTATGACAACGATGTCTGGCGCGCACACACGCTGGTAATGACGAATGTTCAGACCAACAAGCAAACGGACATGATTTACGGTGACTACACTTTCGGTGCGGGTATGTCGGACAGCGATTTCGTCAAAGGTAAGCTGAGTCGGCTGAGATAAGAACATGACCGGGCACATGCTCAAAACAGGGCTCGGATTACTGCTGCTGGCGAACGCCTTGGTTGTTCACGCCGGTGAGTCGACGTGGGACTTCTCAGGCGACCTGGCCCTGCAAACCCGATTGTTCTCTGACGAAGCGGCGTGGCCGGGGCAAGCGCGACAATATGGCCAGGCCTCTGTCGCCGCAACCGCGGAGTTGCGCTGGCGAAGTGCGAACGGTAATCAGCGTGCTGCGCTGCTGCCCTATGCGCGATGGGACAGGGCGGATAGTGAGCGGTCGCTGCTCGATTTGCGTGAGGCCTATTGGGCATGGGAAGGCGACAACATCGAAGTACTCGTTGGCGCGAATACGGTTTTCTGGGGCGTCACCGAGTCGGTGCACCTTGTCGATATTATTAACCAAACCGACTCGGCGGCCGACATCGACGGCGAGGACAAGCTCGGTCAACCAATGATAAACGTCGCGCTTCAGCAGGACTGGGGTTTGCTAAGCCTGTATGTCATGCCGTATTTTCGCGAACGCACTTTTCCGGGCGCGGCCGGCCGGCTTCGATTCCCGCTCCCCGTCGATACCGATCGGCCGCGTTACGGATCTCCCGAGGCAGAGCGTCACGTCGACCTCGCGTTACGCTACAGTCACTACATCGGCGACATAGACATAGGCGTCAGCTTGTTCAGCGGCACAAGTCGTGAGCCTCGATTGTTGCCGGCCGACAATTTCTCGGTGCTGCTGCCCCAATACGACCTCATTGACCAGCTTGGGCTCGATCTCCAGTACACGCGGAATGCGTGGCTATGGAAACTCGAGGCGTTCGTTCGCGACGGATATGCCGACACCTTCGCCGCCGCAGTGGGTGGTTTCGAATACACGTACTACCAGGTACGAGGCTCCGCTGCCGACATCGGCCTGTTGCTTGAGTACCAGTACGACGGCCGTGCAGACTCGGAGCCACTGACTATCGCCGACAACGACTTGTTCGTCGGTGCGCGCCTGGCGCTCAACGACACACAAAACTCGTCCGTTCTGGCCGGAATCGTGCGTGACATCGAGACCGGGGAAATATATTTCAACGTGGAGGCTGAACGGAGATTAGGAGATTCGTTCGTGCTTGAACTTCGTGCGCGGGCGTTCTCAGGTGCGAGTCCGGGGGATTTGACGTTCTCATTTTCAAATGACAACTACCTGCAACTACAGATAAGCAAATTTTTCTAAGGCTTCGCGCGGATGCGGGAAACACATTTTCCGGCGAATCCTTAGCTGCGAATCAAGTAGTATCCGCTGCATGGCAGTCATTCTTTCAATTTCCGGTTTAAGCAAAACCTACGATGGCGGGTTCGAGGCTCTCAATAACATTAATCTCGACATCGAACGCGGCGAAATATTCGCGTTGCTGGGACCCAATGGCGCTGGCAAAACTACGCTGATCAATATCGTTTGCGGCATCGTCAAGCCGACGAGTGGCACTGCGTCAGTCAACGGTTACGACATTATCAGCGGGTTCCGGCAAACGAGGGCTGTGATCGGACTTGTGCCACAGGAATTGCCGGTCGAGACTTTCGAGTCGGTCTGGAACACCTGTGTATTCAGTCGCGGCCTTTTCGGCAGGCCGCCTGATGCATCGCATGTCGAAAAAATTCTGAAGGCGTTGTCTCTTTGGGACAAGAAAGACAGCCGTATCATGGAATTATCGGGCGGCATGAAACGCCGGGTCCTGATTGCCAAAGCGTTGTCACATGAGCCTGACCTGCTGTTTCTGGACGAGCCGACTGCAGGCGTCGATGTCGAATTGCGCCAGGACATGTGGAACCTGGTCAGGAAGCTTCGCGAGTCCGGCGTGACCGTCATTCTGACGACGCATTATATTGCCGAGGCCGAAGAAATGGCCGATCGCGTCGGCGTCATGAATGGCGGAGAGATCATCCTGGTGCAGGAGAAATCCAGCCTGATGCGCGAGCTTGGCAAGAAGCAGTTGTTCCTGAACCTGCACGAACCGCTGAATGAAGTTCCATCACGATTATCAGAATACAAACTCGCAGTCAGCGATGACGGTCGCGAGCTTGTCTACACTTACGATACTAAAGAGGACCATACCGGCATTACGGCGCTACTCGGCGAACTGCAGGCCGCGGGTATTCGCTTTAACGACCTGAACACCTCGCAAAGTTCGCTGGAAGATATATTCGTGGACCTGGTTAAAAAACCGGCATGAATATTCAGGCGATAAAGGCCATTTACAGGTACGAAATGGCGCGCATGTTTCGCACGGTCGTGCAAAGTATCGTTGCCCCGGTATTGTCGACCTCATTGTATTTCGTTATCTTCGGTGCGGCGATCGGCTCACGCATCACCGAAATAGACGGCATCAGCTACGGCGCGTTCATCGTGCCCGGCCTGATCATGTTGTCGATAATGACCGAGAGCATTTCGAACTCGTCGTTCGCGATCTACTTTCCGCGTTTCACCGGAACAATATTCGAAGTTCTGTCGGCCCCGGTTTCTTATATCGAAGTCTTGCTTGGCTACGTGGGCGCAGCCGCGACTAAATCGGTCATCATTGGCTCGATTATTTTCATTACCGCGAATTTTTTCGTGACGATCGACGTGGCGCACCCGGTTGTAATGCTGTTGTTCCTGGTGCTTACGTCGGTGTCGTTCAGCCTGTTCGGGTTTATCCTGGGAATATGGGCGGACGGCTGGGAGAAGCTCACAATCGTACCGATCCTCGTTATCATGCCGCTCACGTTTCTCGGTGGCACATTCTATTCGATCAGTATGTTGCCCGAGGTGTGGCAGACTATCAGTCTGTTCAACCCGGTCGTTTACCTGATTAGCGGATTCCGTTGGAGCTTTTACGAGAATTCGGACGTCAGCGTGTGGCTGAGCATTGGAACTACGGTCGGATTTTTGCTCGTCTTGCTGTTCGTGGTTCGCTGGATTTTCAAGTCGGGATACCGGCTGCGCAGTTGAATCGGTAGCGCGGTTTCGAAGGACGTCGTATTGCGCAGAATCTCACTGATCGTTACCCTGATCATCGCCGGCGAGATGATCTTCGGCCTGCCGTTTCACACGGCCCGATATTTTCGGCCGACCATGCTAAACGTCTTTGGATTCACCAACACGCAGCTCGGCGACCTGTTCGCCGTGTACGGCATCACGGCGATGCTGGCCTACTTCCCCGGTGGTGCGCTCGCCGATCGATTTTCCGCGCGCTCGCTGTTGAGTGTTTCGTTGTTTGCCACGGCGGCCGGCGGAATTTATATGTCGACAATTCCAGCAGCCCCACAGATGGCCGCGCTATATGGTTACTGGGGATTTACGACAATCTTCCTGTTTTGGGGCGCGCTGATTCGCGCCACCCGCGATTGGGGCGGAAGCGGTGCGCAAGGCATGGCGTTTGGCATTCTCGAAGCCGGGCGCGGTTTTACGGCCGCGATAGTTGCCGGTGTGTCTGTCACAATTTTCGCGTCGCTTATGCCGGAACAGGTGGAGCTCGCGTCAGACTCGGAGCGTCGCGCCGCATTCAGCGAAGTCATTCTGGCCTATTCCGGTTTCACGGCCCTCGCCGGCATCCTGGCCTGGTTGCTGATCCCTGTGCCGGAGGGCCAGGTACACTCGAGGCCGAATCCGTTTTCGGGCATGGCACTCGTGGCGCGAAGGCCCATCGTCTGGGCGCAGGCGGCCGTCATCATATGCGCCTATAGCGGTTTCAAGGGGATCGACAACTACTCTCTCTATGCCGTGCAGGTTCTCGGAATGAACGAAGTCGATAGTGCACGATTAGTGACCTGGGGTGCCTACACAAGACCGTTTGCGGCAATCGCCGCAGGACTTATCGCCGATCGATTCGATGCAGCGCGAGCGATAGGTGTTGCGTTTATCGTCTTGCTGCTGGCGTATGTTCCGCTCTCGCTGCTCGTGCCTGACGCGACCAGCACAAAACTCATTTTCGCGAATATTTTCATTAGTATTTTTGCGGTTTTTGCGATCAGGGGCATCTACTTCGCATTGCTCGAGGAGAACCAGACGCCACTGCACGTCACAGGCGCGGTGGTGGGCATAGTGTCGCTGATCGGTTTCACACCGGAGATATTTTTTGCGCCGATCGCGGGTCGAATTCTTGACGCGGCACCCGGAGTGGAGGGCCACCAAAACTTCTTTCTTTTTCTTGCAGGCGTAATGGTCGCCGGGGTGGCCGCCGTCGCCTGGTTGATCTGGTTGCGGCGCCAGGGTGTGGACAAATTGTGGCCGGTCGAAATAAAGAGCTGATTCAATCGGTCTGAATGTGGCGTATGAAGAGTAAATCGAGTACCAGGAGAAAAAAGTGAATCCGCAGAGATTTCGAGACCAGGTACGTCGAAATGCCGTTGCGATAATCAGCCTGTTTGTCGCGGTAAGCGGCCTTTTGTACAACACGTGGCGTAACGAACACAGTGAATACAATCGCAATCAGCGCTGGGCGTCATTCGAGATGCTGCTCATGCTGGGAGAACTGCAGGAGTTCGTGTACCTGAGTTACTACGACGAGGGTCAGATTATCCAAAGCGATTTCCGGCGCGAGTGGGCCAAGGTCCTGACGATCCGTGACCTGTCAGCGGTGCTTCAGGATCCACTGCCGGCCAGCGCTACGGCGCTGCACGCAACCTGGGGCGAGAACTGGGAAGGGCTTCAGCAAGGCGAGAAGGGCAGCAAGGAAGCCATCGATTCCGCGATCGCAAACCTTCGGGCCGATACACTTATGACGTTGCGCGACCTGGACTAATCCCGTGGGCTTGTCCCGCCGCGGCCGCACGCTGATAATGACCCTGAAGAAATCACAAACAGGATTACTGTGATGCATAAATACGTATTGTTGCTGGCAACACTGGCGATCGTCGGGTGTCAGCAGGCCGCTGATGAAACGGCGGCCGAAGAAGCTCCGGCAGCCGGCAGCGCAGGACAGGGCCTTGCGGCATCGTTGGACGCGCAATCGGCCGAGGTCAAGGCCCGTTACAAATATCGTCACCCGCAGGAAACACTCGAATTCTTTGGTATCGAGCCGGGCATGACGCTGGTCGAGGGCCTGCCCGGCCGCGGCTGGTATACGCGAGTGTTGTTGCCTTACCTGGGCGAGGACGGGCGAGTAATTGCCGCGTCTTACGCGCTCGACATGTTCGCGCTCTTCCCGTTCGCGAACGAAGAATTCATGGCAAGACAGCAGTCGTGGGCTACAGACTGGCCGGCCGAAGCAACGGAGTGGGGTGGCGAGAATGGCGCGTCAGTCACGGCATTTCATTTTGGATCGATGCCTGAAGAATTCGAAGGTACGGCTGACGTCGCGTTCTTTCCACGCGTTCTGCACAACCTCGCACGATTTCAAAGTCAGGGCGATGGTGATTATCTGGACACAGCACTGGCCGATACATACCGGGCGCTGAAGCCAGGCGGAGTATTGGGTGTAGTTCAGCATCATGCGCGCGATGAGATGCCCGATGACTGGGCGAACGGTGCGAACGGATACCTGAAAAAACAATTCGTCATCGATCAGGTGAAAGCGGCAGGTTTCGAATTCATTGGCGAAAGCGGGATCAACGCAAACCCGAACGACCAGCCGACGACTGAAAACTATGTCTGGCGATTGCCGCCGAGCTACAACGATGCGGGTGATGACCCCAAACTTCGTGCAGAAGTCGATGCGATCGGCGAATCTAATCGCATGACGCTGAAGTTCCGCAAGCCGAACCAGGACAGGTATTAGTTCAGGTCGAGACCAATGATAATCGGGTCGTGATCTGAAGCGCGGTAGGGCGACGTGCCGTCGAAGATAGCGGCATCGCGGCCATTCTCGAGGTTGTAGTCGTGAGCGCGGGCCTCATCGGCATTAATATGCCACTCGATCGTCTCCGTAACCTGGGATACCAGGGTCGCCGATGCGAGCGCGTGGTCGAGAGCGCCGGACTGGCCGCCGAAAACATAGGAATAGGTCTTGCCGCCACTTGTGTTGTCGACAAGACTGGTGAAGCCGCCGTTTCGCAGTGCCGTGAGCGGGTCCTCCTGCAGGTAGGCGTTCAGGTCGCCAATGATCAGAAAATCCGGGTCATTGCTTGACGTCGGATCGGTTTGCAGCCAGTCGGTGATCGCCGTGGCAGCGCTTGTTCGGGTCTTGTTGCAATTGCCCTGGCCGTCAGCGATGTTCGGGTCACCGTCACTGTCGCAACTCGAGCCCTTCGATTTCAGGTGATTTACAACGATGGTTAGCGTCGCGCCGATGCTTTTCTGGACAAAGGTCTGCGCGAGCGCCGGCCGGTTTCGGTTGTCATTGAATCGTGCGTCAACACTCGAATTGAGAATCGCATAGGACCCCCGTGCCGTGACGCTCGCGGGTCTGTAAATAAACCCGGTCTTGATCGCGCCCCCACCGATGGTGCCCGTGTTCAGGAACGCATACGTGCCGGCGCTCATAGCCGCGTTTAGTGAGTCGACGATCGCCTGCAGCGAAGCGCTGTCATTGTTCTCGAGTTCGATCAGGCCGATGATGTCGGCGTCGATCATGGCAAGAGCCGTCGTTATTTTTTCGAGTTGACGTCTCAGTTCCTCGTCGCTGTCGGCGCCGCGGCATCCCTGGCGGCCGTTCGGGCCGCAATTGCTCTGACCCGAATCGACGGTGGAAAAGAAATTGAGCACATTAAAACTCGCGACGCGAAGCGAACCGCCCATGGCCGGCCGGCCTGGGCGAGGATTGTCTGAATTGAATGCAGGGTCTGTCGTCGGCACCAGCCGCCAGGCCTCCGTACCCGAGCCGCCGCTGCCTCGCGAAAAACGTAGCGCGCCCGTCAATCCGCTTACGGAACTGCCAATGCGCAGGGCTCCGCCGGCAGCAGATGCAGATTCCAGGAATGGCACTGGCACAATATTTTGACCACGAAGACCGTCATCCAGCAGCAATGAGCGAGCCGCATCCGCTTCGCGATGTGACGTGTAGCCGGCCGCATCAGGCGCGTTGCTGTTCGTGTATTGTCGCAGACGCCCGCCTTGCGATACTGCAACTTCCCCGAATCGTTCGAGGTTATAGAGGTCCGTGACCGTCAGCGTCTGTGCAAATCGTATGAGCATCCCTTCAAGGTGTTCGAGGTCGCCAAGGATTACACCATCCGAATTGGCAACGACATTTGCAACCGGCAGCGTCACGTCAGTGGTCCGGATCATGCCGGTGCCACTGACCGACACTGATGAGGCTGCGATTTGAGTTTCGCCGAAAAACTCTTGCACTGTTCCGGTCACCGTTACTCTGTCGCCGACGGACACATCGGTCGTCGGATTGCCGCCGTCATAGACAAATAATCCGTCCGACGTCGACGCATTCGAATCCGGAAATTCGGCTTGAATGAAAAAGCCCTGCAGATTACTGGACGGATCGTTGTCGTTGTCCTGAAAATCTCCGCTTACTACTCCTTCGACGGATACAATTTGTCCCTCAAGCGGGCTCGTTGCGCCATCGCCTTGAATGTCCGCAATCTGTGTCCCACTGGACCCACTGGGTGGCGGATTGCCTGGCGGAGCGCCACCGCCACCACAGGCGCATAACGGCAGGAGAATGGAACACGCGAGTATCGTGAATCTGTTCATGCCATATCGAACAATAGCAATTCCGACTCTTCGGTTGCACTGATATTGATCGATTGGGAATCCGTAATTTCGATCCCGTCACCCGTCTTAAGCACCTCATTGTCGAGACCAATCTCGCCTTTGACGACATGCAAAAATCCTCGTCGGCCCGCGGCGAACACGTAGTCGAGCGAATTGCCGGCAGCAAGAATCGTCGATGACAGCTCAATGTCCTGGTGAATTGTTAGCGAACCATCATGACCGTCCCGGGAGCCAAGTAGTTGCCACCGGTTCAATTTGTCATCGCGCTCGAAGAGTTTCTGCTCGTAACCTGGTTCGAGCCCTTTCTTTTCCGGCAGGATCCAGATCTGCAGCAAATGTGTTTTTTCATCGGAGGGATTGAACTCGCTATGAAGGACGCCGGTACCAGCGGTCATACGCTGCAATTCGCCGGGACGTATTGTCGATCCGTTACCCATGCTGTCCTTGTGTTCCAGCGCGCCATCGATTATGTAGGTGACGATCTCCATGTCGCGATGCGGATGTGTCTCGAAACCCTTGCCGGCCTCAATGCGGTCCTCGTTGATTACGCGCAGGCTGCCAAAGCCCATTCGATCGGGGTCGTGGTAATCAGCGAACGAGAATGTGTGCTTCGCATCCAGCCAGCCATGGTGGGCCGCGCCGCGCGTTTCGGAACGAATAATCTCAAGCATGGTTTTCTCCTCTGTGCCTTTGCGCCTGCACTCACACATTGCATCGATCGATAAAGTCTGGCCATTGACCGGTCGCAGATTAGCAGTATGCTCCGAGTACAGATGTTCTCCAAACGGCGACAAAAATGTCAGTATCGGAAAAAGCGTTTCGCGCGGCAATGTCGCTTTATCCTACCGGCGTCTGCGTGGTGACCACCCAGGTAGAGAAACAGCCGCCATTCGCCTTGACGGTGAATTCGCTCACGTCCTTGTCTCTGGAGCCGCCAATGGTCCTGTGGAACCTGCAAAAGAGTTCGGATAACTACAAAGAGTGGCGCGAAGCTGACTACTTCGCCGTCAATGTGTTGAGAGCCGACCAGGCTCATCTGGCGAAGAGGTTTGCACTCAAAGGACGACACGTGTTTGAAAAGGCAGAGCTGGTTGAAGGTAAGACCGGTTGCCCGGTACTTGCGGATTGTCGCGCGACGCTTGAGTGCAAGATTTACGCACGCTACGAAGAGGGCGATCACGCAATCATTATTGGCGCGGTCACAAATGTCGTGGCCGACCCGGACGCAGCACCGCTAATATTCTATAAGGGTACTTACGGCACCGTAGAGGGTACGGTAATCTAGGACGGGCAACGTATGCACTTGATGCCCCGGCGAACAGGAATATTCGCAATGAAAACATTTTACACGCTGGTCGTGGCGGCACTGGCCGTGCTGCTGGTGACGGCCGCGAGCGGCAAAAATCTCGTCCGCGAATTCAGCGGTACGAAGAACACAACAACGGCCGAGTTCAGAGTTGATGGGCCGTGGCTGCTCGATTGGCGGCTCGATGCAGACTATGAACATCTCGTGGCGCTTGATATCAGCTTGATCGACGCGCGCACCGGCAAACACCTGGGTCGGGTTTTGCACACGAAGTATATAGGCAATGGCCTGAAGCTATTCGACGAGGGTGGCGTTTACCAACTGCGCATTAGCGCGACGCTCGCGCGCTGGCGGGTAAAGATTGAGCAGATTACGCCCGAAGAGGCCGAACTGTACACACCTCGCAAAGAAAACAAGCGCGAAAATACATGACCGGCATATCGGAAAACAAGAGCAGTGCAGTCATCAGTCTCGCGGCCGTAATCGTAATCGTATATGGCTTGCAGATGGCGAAAGTGCTGCTGGTTCCGTTTCTGATTGCGGCATTTCTGGCGATGATCACGGTACGGCCCATGCTGTGGATGCAGCAGCGGCGCGTTCCGGCATTCATTGCTGCATTGATTATCGTCACGGTCATCATGCTGATTCTTTTTACGGTTGGCACGATTGTTGGTCGCTCGATTGCGGAATTCACAACGGCGCTGCCGGGCTACCAGGAGCGCCTCGACGTCATCATCGACGGTTTCCTAAGATTCGCGGTGAACGTTCTGGGCGTCGACGCATCGATTGAGAGCATTGGCGACATGATCGATCCCGGCTGGGCGATGGGGTTTGCGGCAACGATTTTGAATGGTCTGAAAGACGTTTTGACTAACGCTTTTCTGATTATTTTCACGATGATCTTCATTTTGCTCGAAGCATCCAGCCTCGGCACCAAGGTAGAGGCGGCGTTTGGTAAAAGTACCGCGTCACTTGAAAGGCCGCGTATTTTTCTGACCAATCTGGGTCGTTACCTCGGTATTAAAACAGTGGTCAGTTTCGCGACCGGATTCTGCGCCTGGCTGTTGACCTGGACCATCGGCCTCGATTTTCCGCTGCTGTGGGCAATGCTCGCGTTTCTGCTGAACTACGTACCGACAATTGGCTCGATTATCGCAGCCGTGCCGGCCATTCTTTTGGCGCTGGTGCAAATTGGTCCCGCCGCAGCGACAGCCACGCTGGCCGGATTTGCCGCAATTAACGTGGCATTCGGCAATGTCATCGAACCCAGGCTCATGGGCTACGGCGTTGGCATATCGCCACTTGTTGTTTTCGTCGGCCTGATCTTCTGGGGATGGGTTTTTGGCCCCGTCGGCATGTTGTTGTCAGTGCCATTGACAATGACATTGAAGCTCGCGCTTGAAAGCGATGAGCGCACGCGCTGGATCGCAATATTCCTGGGTTCTGAACGCGATGCGCAGTACGCGCTCACATCGCCAGCGGCTCCGACTGCTCAATCTGCTCAAGAAGGTTGATCGCAACACCAACGAAGTCCATGGCCGTAATGATGCCGCGAAGTTTGCCATTTTTGACAACCGGCAGGCAGCCGATGTGGTGTTTCTCAAGGAACAATGCCGCTTGTCGAAGGCTGGCGTGTTCATCGACAGTTGCGAGATCAGTCACCATCACCTCTTTTATGCATATATCCACCGCGTGAATACGGCTATCGTCGTCGCGGAAGCTGGAATCGGTTGCCGCAAGGACGTCCGTGAGTGTCAACAGGCCGACGAGTAGTTCGCCGTCGTCTACGACGGGAATATGGCGAATCCGGTGTTCGCTCATTAGTAAGCGAGCCTCGGCCAGCGTCGATGTTGGCGGCACGGTCACCAAGTCGGTACTCATGATACTTGCGATACTGAACATGACTCTTCCTCCTTGCTGACCCCAGTTTAACCGGCAAAACGCGGAATCCTATTGCGACTTACACGTACCGGCTTACGTCCAGCAATGCGTTGTGAAATACTGGGCGATCAGGGATATCCAGGCGAGTATCAAATGAAAGCTGCCCTGCCAATGCTATTGCTGGTGGCCGCGATCGGACATGCGCAGGACCGTGACGCGGCACAGATCGTGCGAGATGCGATCAATCACTGGCGTGGAATTTCATCCTATACGGAAATGACGATGGTGATTCACCGCCGGGGATGGGAGCGCTCGATGACGATGCGCGCCTGGACAATGGGCGACGATCAGTCCCTCGTGCGCGTGGTGGAACCAAAGAAGGATCGTGGCAACGCGACACTGACGGACAAAAACAGCATGTGGACGTTTTCTCCCAAGGTGAATCGCGTCATCAAAATTCCGTCATCGATGATGGGTCAAAGCTGGATGGGCTCGGATTTTTCCAACAAGGACATCGCCAAGGTCGACGATATTGTCGACCAGTACGACCATACGATACTGCGCATCGAAGAAGTCGACGGCAAAACGATTTACGAGATACAGTCGGTTCCGCACGAAGAAGCCGCCGTCGTATGGGGGAGAGAGGTCCTTCGTATTCGCGATGATCTGGTCGTGATGGAACACCGTTTCTATGATCAGGATGATGAACTCGTCAAGTCGCTGCAGTCTCTCGAGATAGCCGAGATGGGCGGCCGAACGGTCGCCGTTCGGCAGCGAATGGGCAAAGTCGATACACCGCAATCCTGGACCGAGATACAGGTTCTGTTCGTTGAGTATGAAATCGACATTTCCGATTCGATGTTCACGTTGTCAAACCTTCGAAACCCGCGCGACAAATAGCCGCGACATGTACCCTTGAACATCATTTTTCGCCTCGCGTGGCGCAACCTTTGGCGTCAACCCCGACGAACCTGGTTGACGACCGGGGCAATGTTGTTCTCGAATGTGCTGCTTGTATTCATGATGTCGTTGCAGTTCGGCATGTACGACCTGATGATCGGCAACTCGCTCAAGGCCTTTACCGGGCATATGCAGATTCAGGCTCCGGGCTACGCGGACGATCAGAAAATGCGCCAGGTCGTGCCGGATATCGTTCCACTCGCGCAGTTGATTCGCGACCGAATGGGCACGAACTTGGTTGCGGCACGTGCGCAGGCATTCGTATTGGCCTCGAGTAAGGAGCGCAGCTACGGCATCGCAATAATCGGGGTCGAACCGCAGTTCGAACCCGGGGTTTCCAGTATCCCCGGGCTCATCAAAGAAGGCCGTTTCCTTGAAGACAACAACGCCACCGAGATCGTCATCGGCAAGGTTCTCGCACGAAATCTTAAGGTCGGCCTCGGAGACGAACTGACCTTGCTCGGCAGTGGCGTCGACGGCTCCTTCGCGGCTGTCGTCGCAAACGTGGTCGGCATCTTCGATAGTGGGCTGCCGGATCTCGATCGCGCAATTGCGGAAATTCCACTTGGTCTTTTTCAAGAAGTTTTCTTTATGGAAGGCGCCGGGCATCAGGTCGTTATCAATGCGCCTGTCATCGATCTTGTTCCGGAACTGAAGGCGCAAGTGGAACAATTGCTGCCGATTGACCAGGACCTGGTTGTGCTCGACTGGGATCGGCTGCAGCCGGGCCTGAAGCAGGCAATCCAGGCGGATATGAGCAGCTCGTTCTTCATGTATGCAATTCTCGTGGTGTTGGTCGCCTTCAGCGTTTTGAATACGCAGTTAATGTCGGTACTCGAGCGTACACGGGAATTTGGTATCGTTATGTCGCTCGGACTGAAGCCCGGCCGGCTTGGTCGGCTCGTCATGCTCGAGACGGGCCTGATGGGCATCATGGGCGTGTTTCTCGGGGCGCTCGCCGGCGCGCTCGTGACCTCCTGGTTCAGTGTCAATGGACTGACCATTCCGGGCATGGAGGAAATGGCCGCGCAGTTCAATTTGCCCAGTCGCTTGTACCCGCAAGTGACCTGGTTCTCACTTCTCATCGGACCAATGGTCGTATTCGTCTTTTCGCTGCTTGCGGCGGTTTACCCGGCATGTCGCCTGCACTGGCTACACCCGGTTGCAGCGATGCGGGCCGCCTGATGAGGACATTCCGTGTTCTGACAATGCTGGCGTGGCGCAATCTGTGGCGTAATCACCGCCGCACACTGATTATGCTGGCGGCGATCGGTATCGGCGTCTGGGCAATGATATTTATGACCGCGCTGACGCAGGGCATGGTCAACGAGATGATTAAGGACGGCATCAGTGCCCTGCCGGGACATGTGCAGGTGCATCATCCGGATTACCGCGACGACCCCAACATTAACAACCTGATTCCAACGCCGGATATCGAGCTCAGCGCGAAATTTGCGGCGGCAGATCTCGAACAGTGGGCAACGCGGTTAAAAGTTCCGGCCGTCATCACCAGCGAGCGTGAGTCGCGGGGCGTCACATTGCTCGGTATCGATCCGGCACGAGAACGAAATCTGACGTTCGTCGACTACGATGATATTGACGGACGCTTTCTCGACGGTGTCGACGATAGCGGCATCGTCATAGGCCGAAAGCTTGCCGATACGCTGGAAACCGAAATCGGCAAACGCATCGTCCTAATGAGTCAGGATCCGGATAACGACATCGCAGATCGCGGTTTTCGCGTCGTCGGTCTGTTTGGCGCCAACGTACAAAGTTTCGAAGAAAAGTACGTTTTCGCGGGCAAGAGGACGATACAAAAATTACTTGGGGTTGGCGATCAGGTAAACGAGGCTGTCGCGATGGGTACCGACTATCGGGATGTCGAGCCTGTCTATGAAAAAGTGCTCGAAATCGTCGATGGTGGTGTCGTTGTTAATCGCTGGACCGAACTCGACAGGTACCTCGGCACGATGCTCACTGTCATGGACGGCTTTGTCCTTGTGTGGGTAGTCGTAATCTTCCTCGCGCTGTCGTTCGGCCTCGTCAATACATTGGTAATGGCCGTGTTCGAACGAGTTCGCGAAATCGGACTTATGCTGGCACTGGGCATGAAACCGTCGAGCATTCTCGGGCAGATCGTCATTGAATCGATGATGTTGCTGGTTTTTGGGCTTGCGCTCGGCAATGCACTCGCCGTGGCCAGCCTGCAGCCGCTCAAGAGCGGAATCGATGTTTCCATGGTCGCCGACGGTATGGCAATGATGGGCGCTGCGAGTGTCTTGTATCCGCAGCTGCGGGTCGAGGACGTCATTCTCGCGAATATCGTTGTTTTGATTCTCGGTTTTCTTGCAAGCCTGTCACCTGCCTGGCGCGCATCGCGATATCAACCCATTGAAGCTATATCGAAGGCCGACTAATGACTGCTGTACGTTGCGTGAATTTGTGCAAGACATACCGTCAGGGTGATCAGGATATCAAGGCGCTGGATCACTTGAGCCTGGAAATCAAGGCCGGCGGATTTGTTTGCCTGTCGTCACCATCGGGCGGCGGCAAAACAACCTTGCTGAACGCGATAGGTGGTCTGGACAAACCCGACAGCGGAGAAGTCTGGATCGAGGGTCAGCGCATCGACTCGATGGGCAAAGGCGAACTTGCCGACCTGCGCCTGCGAAAGATCGGGTTCGTGTTTCAGGCCTACAACCTGATTCCGGTGCTGACTGCGCGCGAGAATGTAGAGTTCGTGATGCAGATCCAGGGCGTGCACGCGAATCAACGCCGCGTGCGTTCGGCTGAAATACTTGCAGAGGTCGGGCTCACAGGACTGGAGGATCGCAAGCCCGCGCAGATGTCGGGTGGCCAACAGCAGCGTGTCGCAGTCGCGCGAGCGATCGTGTCGAAGCCGACGCTTGTTCTGGCTGACGAGCCGACGGCCAACCTGGACTCGAGGACCTCGGACGGGCTGTTGGACCTGTTTTCCGAACTCAACTCGAACTACAAGACAACCTTCATCATTGCAACGCACGATCAACGTGTCATGGCGCATATACCTCGCCTGATACGCATGCTTGACGGGCGAATCGTTGATGACATCGAACAGCATGCGGTGTAGTGCCGCGCTGCTGTTCTTTTTGGCGTCATTCGTGGCGCACGCAAATGAGGCCAGCGTCGAAACCGATGGACATACGAAACTCGGCGTGACGGGACAGACCTGGCCGGACGACAGCCTGATCCGGAACGCACTTGGAGCGAATTCCAACGACTTGCTAGGCGAGCTTCGCCTGAATCTGGAATGGCGCAGGAATGGCCTGGCATTTGATGCGGCCTATCAGTTTCTCGGTCTTAACGGCGAGAGCATCAATCTGGGTGCCGGTTTGCCTCCCGAGACGGCTATTTTCCTGAGCCGCATTCCGAACGATGACCGTCGCCTGTTCGGTCTGACTGACCTTATCAGTGAGTCAGGCGAGAGCGTCCTGCTGCAACGACTTGATCGCCTTTGGGTAGGCTATTCAACGGACACGACCGTCATCCGTTTCGGTCGTCAGGCGCTGTCCTGGGGGAACGGCCTGTTCTACACGCCGATGGATCTTGTAAACCCGTTTGATCCGGCGACGATCGACACCGAGTACAAGACGGGCGACGATATGTTGTACGCGCAATATTTGCGAAAGAGTGGTGATGATTTGCAGGCTGCGGTGGTGTTTCGTCGCAGCCTCCTGTCCGGTGACGTCGAATCCGATGAGGCAACGGCGGCCGTTAAGTATCACGGTTTTGCGGGCGAGTACGAATATAATGTGCTTCTTGCGAAAGACTACGGTGATCGGGTGCTCGGGCTTGGCTTCGGGATGCCGATCGGTGGCGCACAATGGGGTACGGACCTCGTCGTCACTGACACCAGCGCCGATACGTTCGTGCAGCTCGTTACAAACCTGAGCTATTCGTGGACACTCGCGGGCAAGAATATGAGTGGCCTGGTCGAGTATCACTTCAACGGTTTTGGCCAGGCGAGCGGCCGCTACGACCCGCTGAGCCTGGCCGCAAACCCGGAACTGTTGGCGCGGCTGGCTCGCGGTTCCCTGTTCACCCTCGGGCGGCATTACCTGGCCAGTAGCGTCATGATCGAGGTGACACCGCTGTGGACGGTTGCTCCGGTGCTGCTCGTGAATATCGGTGACCCAAGCGGGTTGCTGCAACTGACAACAGAATACAGCCTCGGTGACAATATGACTTTTCTCGGCAGCCTGAATGTCCCGATCGGAGCGAGTGGCACGGAGTTCGGTGGCATAGAAACGGGTCTGCCGGGTCTGTACCTGTCCAGCGGCACAAGCGTATTCGCACAGTTCGCCTGGTATTTTTGATTGGGGATCGCCAGAGGCGAGCATTTTTTGGAGTATTCATAATGCGCTACACCATTACCGCCAGTGTTTTAATTCTTGCGTTAGCGTCCGGATGCTCGGTGAATCCTGTAACCGGCGAACGCCAGTTCATGACGGTTAGTTCGCAATCGGATTTGCAAATGGGCGAGCAGAGTTACGTACCGATGCAGCAGTCGCAGGGCGGTCTGCATGATGTCGACCCGGCGCTGACTGAGTACGTTCGAACCGTAGGTGCGAAAGTCGCGTCTCAAAGTGGCGTTCAGCTCCCGTATGAGTTCGTCATACTCAACAACTCGGTACCCAACGCGTGGGCCTTGCCTGGCGGCAAGATCGCGATCAATCGGGGGTTGCTGACGGAGTTGAATTCGGAGGCAGAACTCGCCGCGGTACTGGGTCACGAAGTTGTGCACGCGGCCGCGCGACATACAGCGCAACAAATTTCGCGTGGCATGATCATGCAGGGACTGGTGCTTGCCACTGCCGTAGTGGCCGGCGACAGCGACTACGGTAATCTTGCGGTCGGTGGCGCTAGTGCGGCGGCGCAGCTTGTCACGATGAAGTACGGACGTGGAGCTGAACTTGAGTCGGATCGCTACGGCATGCAATACATGTCCAGAGCCGGCTACGATGTAACAGGTGCGATTACGTTGCAGGAAACTTTCGTCCGGCTCAGTGAGGGTGGCAAGACCGATTGGTTGAGCGGCTTGTTTGCTTCGCACCCGCCATCCCAGGAGCGTGTTAACGCAAATCGCGCGACAGCCGCGACACTGCCACCGGGTGGATTCCGTGGTGAAGATACGTTCAAGCTCGCGGTGCAGCAGACGATGGATGCCAGGCCGGCCTACGACTTCTACGACGAAGGCAGAAAGGCGCTTTCTGAAAAGAAAACAGAGGAAGCGTTGTCGCTCGCGGACAAGGCTCTGAAACTTTTTCCGGCAGAAGCAAATTTTCATGCGCTTCGAGGCGACATTCGCTTGCTCGAAGATAATTATGAGTGGGCCGTGACCAACTACACGCGTGCGATCGACCGACGTGAGGACTTTTTCTATTATCACCTGCAGCGCGGGCTGGCGAGGAAGGAATTACATCAAACTGACGGAGCCGTTACCGACCTTGAACGAAGTGTTGAGCTGCTGCCAACCGCGCCCGCGCATTTGGCGCTGGGGGGCATCGCTGAACAGCAAGGCCAAACGGCGTCTGCAATCAATCATTACAAAGTCGTTGCGAAGTCCGGCGGGGAGTACGGTGTGGCGGCCACCTCTGCGCTTGCGAAGCTCGAGCTGCCGACGAACCCGTCCGGGTACATTGCGCGCGCCTGTCGTGCGGATGCGAACGGCGATCTCATCGTAACCGTGCAAAACCAGACGGACCTGATCATTGCCGGCGTCGAGATTGACATCTCGTACACGGACAACTCCGGGCAGTCTCGACGAATCAGGCAGTCTGTCCGTGGACAGTTGGGACCCGGCAACACGGCAAGCGTCAACACGGGGCTTGGACCGTACACGGGTGGAAATTGCCCCGTCGAAGTGGTCGC
>CAYLTW010000004.1:0-11170 GCA_964386735.1 uncultured Woeseiaceae bacterium | reverse complement strand
GGTTGCCTGCCGTTGTCGAAACTTCGATACACCATTCCGAATAGTGTTACGGCCCTGAGCCTCGTTCTCGGGCTGTCGTCCATCGTTTCGACACAATTTGGAAATCTCGAATTTGCCGCCTGGTTGATTGTCTGGTGCGGCTTACTCGACACACTGGATGGCATGGTCGCGAGGCTTTTAAAAGCGACCTCCAGTTTCGGTGCAGAATTTGACTCCATGGCCGACCTTATTTCCTTTGGCGTCGCGCCGTCGATACTGGTTCTCAACGCCGGAATTGTAATCGGAGGCGTTGAGCTGGGTTCAGGCCAGTTCTGGGTGTTGGCGGCATCCTGCGGCGCCTTCGCTTTGGCCGGCGCAATGCGACTGGCAAGATTCAATTTGACGTCAGCCGAGCCACGCGGCAGTTGGTTCGCCGGAATTCCGATTACCGTGGCCGGCGGCGGCTTATTGTCGTCATTGATTCTCGTGTTGCTGAAGCATGAACAAATAGCAGCAGTATTGCCCCTACACCTGTATTTACCAGTGTTGATGTTTGTATTTGCCCTGTTGATGATTTCGCGTTTGAGATTTCCAAAAGCGACGATACGCAAGAGCAAGTTCATCAACGTATTTCAGGTCGTGAGTATTGCGCTGATTTTTTACAGCGGCGTTACACGCAGTTGGCCGGAATACCTGTTTGGTATTGGCCTGTTCCTGCTGGTGGCGGGAATCATTGCGGGGCGATTAACAAGAGATGCAGCGGTCGACTAAAAAACAATAACAGGGAGTTCGGATGCTTCGCCATTTTCTGTCACTGGTAGCTCTGGCGAGCCTGACTGCGTGCGGCGGCGGAATGTCATCCTACGACGTTCACGACGGCTTCGTGACGCTGTTCTGGAACGAGACGCAAGGTCGCATGCTGTTCCGTGTCGATGAATTCGATACGCCGCTGCTGTATCAGTCCTCAATGCCACGCGGTGTTGGCTCGAATGAGCTGGGCCTCGATCGCGGCCAGCTCGGCGCTACGCGCATTGTACGGTTTGTTCGCAGCGGCTCGAAGGTCCTGTTAGTGGCCGACAACCTCGACTATCGCGCAAACAGTAGTGCCGAGGAGGAACAACAGGCGGTCGCCGAGTCATTCGCTCGTTCCGTCATCTGGGGTTTCGAGATTGCAGGCGAGAGCGATGGTTCGGCACTCGTCGACGGCACGGACTTTTTCCTGCGCGACGCACATGAATTGTCGGCACGACTGAGCGAAGCCGAGGAAGGTGAGTACGCGGTCGACATGGCGCGCTCGGCGATATTTCTGCCGCGCACGAAAGCCTTTCCTGATAACACCGAAATTGAAGCGATTGTGACGTATGTCGGCAAGCCGACTGGCGAAATCCTGGCGACCGTCGTTCCCAACCCATCGACGATGACCGTGCACCTGCATCACTCGTTTATTCGCTTGCCGGACGAAAGTTACGAGCCGTTGCCCTACGATCCGCGGGCAGGGGTCATCGGGATTGCCTGGGAGCGAGCTGGCTTCCTGGATTTCGCGAGCGAGATCGGCAGCCCGCTGCAGGGCAATTTCGGTCGCCGCCACCGCCTTCGAAAGAAGGACCCTGAAGCCGACGTCAGTGAGGCCGTCGAACCGATCGTCTACTACGTTGATCGTGGCGTGCCGGAGCCCGTGCGCTCGGCGCTTGTTGAGGGTGCGCGCTGGTGGAACCAGGCGTTTGAGGCTGCCGGCTATCGCGATGCTTTTCAGGTGAAGATGTTGCCGGAAAATGCCGACCCCATGGATGTGCGCTACAACGTCATCCAATGGGTGCATCGATCGACGCGCGGCTGGTCCTACGGCGCCTCGATACTTGACCCGCGGACCGGGGAAATCATGAAGGGACATGTCACGTTGGGATCCCAGCGTGTTCGTCAGGACTACATGATCGCGGAAGGTTTGCTCGCGCCATACACGAGCGACACGGTCCCCGATGACATGATCGAGATGTCGCTCGCGCGCATCAGGCAGCTCGCGGCCCACGAGGTCGGCCACACGCTTGGTTTTGAACACAATTTCGCTGCCAGCACGCAGGATCGGGCATCGGTCATGGACTACCCTTTTCCGTTGATTCGCTTCGACGACAACGGCGGGATCGACCTGTCCGACGCCTACGGCGTCGGTATCGGCGACTGGGACAAGCGTGTGACCATTTACGCGTACCAGGATTTCCCTGTGGGCACGGATCGGATTGCCGCGAGGAACGCAATCATTCGCGAAACGATCGCCGACGGCTATGCCTACGTTGCCGATGAGGATTCGCGGGCAGTCGGGTCGGCACACCCGGATGGCAATCTTTGGGATAACGGCGCCGACGCAATCGCTGAGCTCGAACACCTGCTTGAGGTTCGCAACTACGCGCTGGGTCGCTTCTCGGACAGCGTCATACGCAATGGCCGGCCGATTGCCACGATTGAAAAAGCGCTGGTTCCAACCTACCTTCTGCATCGTTTTCAGTTGCAGGCAGTCGGCAAACTGATCGGCGGGGTTTACTTCAATTACGCGATGCGCGGGGACGGGCAAAAGGCGCCCGAAGGCGTGAGCGCCGGCCGGCAGTGGCAGGCGATAAATGCCTTGCTCGCATGCATGCAGGCAGACCTGCTGAGCTTGCCCACCGGTCTCGGGGACAGCATCGCGCCCCGGCCACCCGGACATCCCCGATCGTCCGAAGTGTTCGCGGCGGCAACAGGTGTCGTATTCGATTCGTTGGCGCCCGCCGCGAGCGCCGTGGCGCTGACGCTCGAGGTGCTGCTTGATCCGGAACGTGCTGCGCGCTTGAGCCGGTCGGGCGAGCCGTCATTTTCGGCGCTGGTCCAGGCTTTGCTTGCCGCAACCTGGGACGCAAGCGTGAAGCCAGAGGATGCGGCACTTCAGCGGCAAACGAACATGCTGGTACTCGACAGCCTGTTGCGGCTGGCAGTGAACGAGGCAATCGATGATGCGGTTCGTGCGACAGCATTGGCGGCCGTCGATCGCGTGCATGGCCGGACACAAAGGCTGGTCTCTGCCGATGCCGATGAACTCGCTTTTCTTCGCCTTGCGCGATTCAAAATCGACCGCGTGCTGGCCGATCCCGCGAGTATTGAGACCATGCCTGTCGTTACGGTGCCGCCGGGATCGCCGATTGGCTCATCGACTGACGCACCGGGCCTGCACCTGGAGCAAAGGAAGTAGATGTCCGCCACGGTCCTGGTACTGGCCGGCTATCTGATTGTACTGTTCGCGCTCGCTATCTGGGGCCGCGGCGAAACGCACTCGCTGTCGGGCTACTTTCTTGCCGGCAAAAAACTGCCTTTCTGGGTCGTGGCCTTCAGTGCCAACGCTACCGGAGAGTCGGGCTGGCTGCTGCTCGGACTGACCGGCATGGGATATGCGGTCGGTGCGCAGGCTTACTGGGTTGTCGTCGGCGAGATTATCGGTTTGATGGCGTCCTGGGGACTGATATCGCGGAAGCTTAAGAAATTCGGCGATAAGACAGACTCGATCACCATTCCAGACATTTTGTCCGCTAAATTCGACGACAAGCTGCACCTTATTCGTGCTATCGCCGTTACGATCATCCTGATCATGGTGACGACCTATGTGACGGCGCAGATGGTAGCGACGGGCAAGGCACTGAACAGTTTTCTCGGCTGGGACTATCGGGACGGTGTCGTTTACGGCGCGTTCATCATCATTGGCTACACTTTCGTCGGCGGTTACAAAGCAGTTTCGTATACCGACGTTGTGCAGGGCGTACTGATGTTGCTTGGGTTGATCCTGGTGCCAGCCGCGGCCATCTACGCATCGGGAGGCTGGAGTGGTGTTGTAAGCGGTCTTGCACATCAGGATCCGAAGCTGCTCGACATGTTCGCCGTTACCGGTGATGGAATATCAGGCTGGGTGTTGATCATCAGTTTCATGGCGATCGGCCTGCCATTCCTGGGTGTGCCACAGATGATGGTGCGCTATATGTCGGCGCGGGATGATGGCGAAATACGAAAAGCGCGCGTCATGTCGATTATCGTAATGATCTTTTACCTCGTTGGTGCAGTTACCGCAGGTATCGCCGGTCGGGCGCTGTTTCCGGGCCTCGAAGACAGTGAAACCATTTTTCCAACGATTTCCAATAATCTTTTTCCTGAACTGATCTCGGGGCTTCTTCTGATCGTTGTGTTGTCGGCGATCATGTCGACCGTCGATTCCCTGTTGCTGCTGTCGTCGTCGGCAGTCGTGCGCGACACGATGCAGAAAATAATTGGCAGCGACAAAACGGATTCGCAGCTGGCCGACTACGGCAAATTCGTAACCCTGATCATTGGTGCGATCGGCATCGTGTTTGCGGCACCGGAGGCACAATTTATTTTCTGGTTCGTCCTGTTTGCCTGGTCCGGGCTCGGGGCTGCGTTCGGGCCTGCTCTGTTGGGTCTTCTTTACTACAGGAAAATTACGCGGCAGGGCATCATCGGGGGCATGCTGGGCGGCTTCCTGACGAGCGTTATCTGGGTACTCGTGTTCAAAGAAAAGACTTACAATCTCTATGAGGCAATTCCCGGGTTCACGGTGGGCTTCCTTCTTACCTGGTTCGTTAGTCGCTTGACGTGGAAGGATGATTCGCCGTCGCAAGACAGGGGCGATCTGAGTGGCTGACAAGTTAAACATTACCCGGCGGGATTTCCTGGGCGGTGTCGCATTGAGTCTCACGGCGGGTACCTCACTGTCGCCACTCGAAATACTGGCGATGGATGGCAAAGCGTCGTACTACCCGCCATCGCTAACCGGCTTGCGTGGCAGTCATGCGGGATCCTTCGAGATTGCGCATGCCGTCGCGTGGTCCGGTGCGAAATTCGATCGTCCCGGGGAGCAAACTGACAGGACCTACGACATGGTTGTGGTCGGCGGCGGAATTTCGGGCCTGGCTGCGGCGCACTTTTACCGCCAGCGGGCCGGAACCGGCAAATCAATTCTTGTGCTTGACAACCACGATGATTTCGGTGGCCATGCAAAGCGCAACGAGTTCGATGTCGATGGTGTGAAGCTGATCGGCTACGGCGGAAGTCAGTCCATCGATACGCCGAGCTCATACTCGCCGGTCTCGGCGCAACTGTTGAAGGACGTCGGTATTGATACCGACGCGTTCTACGAGTACTTCGATCAGGGTTTTGCCGAGAGGCACGGACTACGCCCGAACCTGTACTTCAGTGGTCGACACTACGGTAAGGACCTGACCTTGCCGAACGTGTTCGGTGATTACAGGGGCAGCGCAGAAGCTTCATCCATCGCGAAGAATGTTGCGCAATACCCACTCTCGGATGAATCGAAACGCGTCCTGCTTGAGCTGATTTCTGCGCCGAAGGACTATCTCGCCGGCATGAGTCGGGAAAAGAAGATCGAGTTGTTGCGCGGCATATCGTTCAGCGACTTCCTGAAACAATACACTGGCGCCACTGACGAAGTCGTATTGTTACTTCGCGACCAGACCAAGGGCTACTGGGGTGTCGGCTGGGACGCCTTGTCTGCCCTCGAGGCGCATAGGATGGAACAATCCGGAACGGCCGGGCTCGGGCTTGACCAGGACCGGGACGACAAATATTCGGGCGAAGAAGAGCCCTATATCTTTCACTTCCCGGATGGCAATGCTTCGGTCGCACGTTCGCTGGTTCGCAAGCTGATACCAGCGGCGGTGCCCGGTCATTCGATGCAGGACCTGGTCACATCCGTCGTCGATTATTCCTTACTCGACCGCGAATCGAACGACTGCCGAATTCGGCTTAACTCGACGGCAATCGATGTCCGGCACACAGCGGATGAGAACCAGGTCGACGTCACCTATATGCGCGGCGGCAAACCAGAGCGCGTGCGTGCGAAACATGTCGTGCTCGCGTGCTACAACAGGCTTATTCCACACATTTGCCCTGAAGTCCCGGCTGCGCAGGCGAAGGCGATCAGCTACGCGACGAAGGTACCACTGGTCTATCCAAGCATCGCGGTTCGAAACTGGAAAGCCTGGGCCACGCTCGGCACACACAGCATCTTCCAGCCGCAGTCGCCGTATATGCACAACTTCGGCCTCGATTTTCCGGTCAGCATGGGCGCGTATCACTTCACCGGCAGCCTGGACACGCCGACAGTCGTGCACGGGTCTTACGCGCCGGCCAGACCCGACGAGGGCCTGACCGACATGGAACAGAATATCGCGGGTCGCCGGCGAATCTACGAAATGAGCTACGACGATCACGAGCAGCTACTGCTGGCTCAACTCGATGGCGCGCTGTCACCGGGTGGTTTCGATGCCGAACGGGATATTGCGGCGATTACGATCAATCGCTGGCCGCACGGTTACGCGCACGAGTACAACGATCTGGTCGAACCTGCCGATTACGGCCCTGACAACGGCCCGCACATCGCCGGACGCGCTCAAATCGGCCGAATTTCCGTTGCCAACTCCGATGCGTCGGCGTACGCCTACGTAAACGGAGCGGTGGACGCGGCCGACCGCGCCGTCAACGAACAGATCGAAGCGGGCTGATTGGCTCGCGAATGTAACCAATCCGCGATCTCGCCCCTATAAGCAGGCATACAATCGACGCGAAGGACCTGTCCCCATGTACAAGCTCAAACTGACCGCAGCCCTGATCCTGATATTTTCCCCCATCCTGGCCGTCGGCGGCCTCGATGCCGATGATCTGCCGGGCACGTCCACCTGGTACTTCCATGCCGATTTCGCGGCAATGCGATCGTCCGAGGGTGGCAAGCGAATCTGGATCTGGCTCGATAGTGAAGTATTCGAAGATATCCGTGACGATGCGGGTGTTGACCTGGCCGCCGAGGTCGATCACATCACAGCTTATTCCACGCCTGAATCCGGTGCTGTAGTCGTTCTCGACGGCAACATCTCGCAGGAGACGATGGACAAGGCCCTCGTTGCCGCGGCGACAGCGGAAAAGTTCGATACGCTGAAATACAAAGGCAAGACCTACTACTACGTGCAAGGTGACGGCAAGATCGACGACGATATCTCGATTGACGGCTTTGATAACAGGGCCTATTTCAGTTTTGCCGTGAAGAACAAGCTAATTGCCGCGAGCCGCAAAACTCAAATTGAAGAACTGCTCGATAACGGTGGCAGAATCACTGGCAGCAAGAGCCACGATGGCGCTCTGTTCGTGCTTACGGCCGAGCGCAGCCTGATCCAGGCCGGAATCGATGCCGAGAGCTTCGACGACAATGGTGGCTTCGAATCAAACATTTTGCGCAACACCCGCCAGGCTGCGCTGATGATCGCCGATGTGGCCGGCAAGATCGCGATCGAGGCACAGCTGATAACGACAGAACCGGAGATGGCCGAATCGCTCGCGAGTATTGCGCGTGGTTTGATCGCCTTGCAGGCTTTCAGCGACGATATTGAGCCGGCGATAACGGAATTTCTGAGAGGTACCAAGGTTAGTGTGAAGGACAATGTGCTCAAAGTCAGCATCACACTGACCCCGGAAGCGCTTGTCGCGGCGTTGCACGAGGCCTGATCTGAACGTCTTTGGACGAACTAAATCGTGAGCAAGGAACTCGATCTGATAAATGCCGCGAAAGCCGGCTCAGTGGCCGCGTTCACTGAGCTGGTGCGCGCGTACCGCGATGGACTGTTGCGGTTTCTCCTGACGCGCTGTGCCAGTTACGCGGATGCCGAAGACGCACTACAAGACACCTTCATCAATGCGTATCGATATCTTCACTCCTACAATTCGCGCTGGCGCTTCAGTACCTGGTTGTACCGGATAGCAATTCGCAATGCCGGCAGGTTGCGGGAAAAATATGTGACCGAACTCGGCGAATTGCGCGATGAGGAGAGTGACCCGCTCAAACAATGCATCGCGGACTCGGAGCGCGAGAATTTGTGGCAATGCGCGCGCCGGTTATTGTCGGACGAGGTTTTTTCAGCGATGTGGTTGCGTTACGTCGAGGACATGTCGATCAATGACGTCGCATCTGTATTGAATCGATCCAATTCCTGGACAAAAGTGAACCTGATGAGAGGACGTCGAACGCTCGATGCGGAATTGAACCGCGGCGGGCCGGCGAAGCAAAGTGAAGCCTATGGATGAACTTGGCCGGAAGCTGCGCGAAGACGCGGCCAGTATCAATGTCGAAGTATCTGCCGCGCTGGACGATCGAATTCGCGCGTCGCTGGAGAGCGTGACGCAGGAGCTCCCGCAGGAAAGCAGGCCACCGAGCCGTGCGCGTTCAAAGTGGTGGGCCAGCAGCCTGACCGGTATTGCCGCCGCTGCGCTGGTGATAGTGGTCATCAATCTCAATCGGGCTGAGCCGCCGCCGGCCGTCGATACGGCACAGCTTATCCCGTTATTCGCACAGCCGCTGATTGCCAAGCCTGCCGTGATGACAGCGCCACTGCAGAAAGAACTCGAAAATCTTGAGGCGGATCTCAAAAAAGCCGAAGACGCTGTCAGGAAGGATATCGGCCTGTTTCCCTGATTCGGGGTCCTGAACCCGTGCGTCGACGGCGCTCGCCAGCGACGGCTTGCAGCGGTTCTCATTGTGGAAATCGCGGATTGATTCCCTTATGCTCATCGCGGGGATCAGTTCGCCGGCATCAAATGCACACCATAAACGGCGCACGCGGGGAATGGCGGCCTACAACAAAGCGAACTGGCACATTGAATTAACCAGCGACGCCCCGTCGTGGCTGGAAAAATACATAGGTCAACAAAGGATGCATAAAGTATGCCTTTAGCTGTTGTTTTGATCCTGCTCGTTGTCGGTTCGGTCATATTTCACTTTCTTAGTCCATGGACCTTCACCCCGTTGGCGTCCAACTGGGTAATGATCGACAACACGATTGACATCACTTTTATTGTTACGGGATTTGTTTTTGTCGCCGTCAATCTGTTCATGGCCTACGCCATAATCAGGTTTCGCTATAAGAAAGGTGCGAGGGCGAAGTACGAACCTGAAAATAAAAAGCTGGAATCGTGGTTGACGGGAATTACGGCACTCGGTGTCGCAGCGATGCTGACGCCGGGCCTTTTTGTCTGGGGCAATTTCGTGCAGGTGCCGGAGGAGGCGCACGTCGTCGAGGCTGTTGGCCAGCAATGGCACTGGAGCTTTCGCTACCCGGGCGCCGATGGCAAGTTTGGTGAAGTCGATGCCGAGCGCATTTCGCCCGAAAATCCCTTTGGTATGGATCCCGAAGATCCGTACGGTCAGGACGATCTGCTTGTTGCGAGCCCGGAAGCGCACATCCCGGTCGACAAACCCGTCAAATTTCTGCTGCGCTCGAAAGACGTCCTACACGACTTCGCAGTTGCCCAGTTTCGCGTCAAGATGGATCTCGTTCCTGGCATGCATACCTTTTTATGGTTGACGCCAACGCGAACCGGCCGTTTCGAATTGCTCTGCGAGGAGCTTTGCGGCATTGGACATCACACGATGCGCGGCGCGATTGTCGTCGACGAAACTGCCGACTATGACGCCTGGCTGGCTCGGCAAGCGAGCTTCGCGGAATCGCAGTCGCGAGTTGCAGGCAACGCCGCGATTGGTGCCGCCCAGTATGGGGTTTGTGCGAGTTGTCACGGGCAGCAGGGCGAGGGTTCGCAGGCGTTGAACGCACCGAAGCTCGCGGGACAAAGCCCCTGGTATGTGAGCCGGCAGATCAAGGCGTATAAGAACGGCTTACGCGGCGTTCATGATGACGACGTCTACGGCAAGCAAATGGCGCCGATGGCGGCAATCTTGCTTGATGATGCGGCAATCGACAATGTTGTTGCCCACATTCAAACATTGCCCGACCACCCGGCAGCAGCAACCATCGAAGGCGACGTCGCGAAAGGCGCGCGTCTCTACACGGTCTGCGCGTATTGCCACGGCAAGGACGGCATGGGTAACCAGGCGTTTAACGCGCCAAGGGCGGCCGGTATGACCGACTGGTACATGGCCAGGCAGTTACAGAACTTCAGGGACGGCGTCCGCGGCAGTCACCCGCAGGACTACTACGGCATGCAGATGGGTTTCATGGGCCGCATTGTTCAGGACGATCAGGCGATTAACGACCTGATCGCCTACATCAACACACTTTAGGATTTCAAAGATGTCATACGTTGCCATCGCAGATCGCGATCACGAGATTGAGCACCACGATCCGCAGACATTCATCACCAAATACGTCTGGAGTCAGGACCACAAGGTCATTGCCATCCAGTACGGCATCACGGCAATTGTCGCCGGCCTGGTCGCACTCGTACTATCGATGTTGATGCGGCTTCAGCTGGGCTTCCCCGGCGAGTTCTCGTTTATAAATCCGGAGAATTATTACCAGTTCATCACGATACACGGCATGATCATGGTGATCTATTTGCTGACGGCGTTGTTCCTCGGCGGCTTCGGCAATTACCTGATTCCGCTGATGTGTGGTTCCCGGGACATGGTGTTCCCGTACATGAACATGCTCAGCTACTGGGTCTACCTGCTGTCGGTCATTATCCTTCTTGCCAGCTTTTTCGTGCCGGGAGGCGCAACGGGCGCCGGCTGGACGCTGTATCCGCCGCAGGCCATCATGCCGGGCACACCCGGCGTCGATTGGGGCATTCTCCTGATGTTGCTGTCCCTGGTCGTTTTCATCGTTGCGTTCACGATGGGCGGCCTGAACTACGTAACAACGGTTTTGCAGGCGCGCTGCCGCGGCATGACATTAATGAGGATGCCGTTGTCGGTCTGGGGTATCTTCATTGCGACGATTCTCGGCCTGCTCGCATTCCCGGCGTTGCTGGTCAGTGGCATCATGATGTTGCTGGACAGAACCCTGCACACGTCTTTCTTCATGCCGGCGATCAGCTCCATGGGCGTCGACCCGGGGTACACAGGCGGCAGCCCGATCCTGTTCCAGCACCTGTTCTGGTTTTTCGGCCACCCCGAGGTGTACATCGTCGCGTTGCCGGCCTTCGGTATTGTGTCGGACCTTCTCAGTACGCACGCGCGCAAGAACATCTTCGGCTACCGGATGATGGTATGGGCGCTCATCGCAATCGGCGGCCTGTCGTTCGTCGTCTGGGCGCATCACATGTACGTCAGTGGAATGCACCCGTATTTCGGTTTCTTCTTCGCGACGACGACATTGATCATCGCTGTGCCAACGGCAATCAAGGTTTACAACTGGGTGCT
>CAYLTW010000003.1:0-72685 GCA_964386735.1 uncultured Woeseiaceae bacterium | reverse complement strand
GCAAGATTGTTGCCGATCGTGTCATTAAACAGAACGACATCCTGAGTCACAAGACTGATGTTGTCGCGCAGGCACCTTAGTGTGTACTCGGACACCGATTTGCCGTCGATCGCTATTTCGCCACTGCCGATCTCATAAAAACGGGGTAACAAGCTTGCAAGCGTCGACTTGCCACTGCCCGAATGTCCGACGATCGCGAGCGTCTTGCCGGCGTCGACTCGCAGGGAAATATCGCGCAGCACAGCGCCGCTATCGCCCCCATACGAAAAACTGACATTGCGAAACTCGACATCGCCGGCAACGCGCTTCGCGGCTATGGTGCCTTCGTCGATCTCGTCGTCCTCGTCCATAACGGAGAACAGGCTATCTGCGCCGGCAACTCCGCGCTGTAGCGTCGCATTGACATTGGTAATACGACGAACGGGTTGCAACATCAGCATCATTGCACTGAAAAAGGAAATGAACTGGCCGGGCGTGAGATCGCCGTTAATAGATTCTCTGCTTGCCGCGTAAATAACGGCCGCGACGCCGACGCCAAAAATTACCTGGGTCACAGCGACGCCCATTGAGCGAACGCGAATCAGCTTCAGATTTTGTTTGCGGTTTCTTTCGTCAACCTCCTCAAGGCGGTCATTTTCGTAGTCGTAGCCGCTGAACGCCTTGACGACCTGATTGCCGCGGACGATCTCTTCGGTTACCTGGGTCACCTCACCCACCGAATCCTGAATCCGGTTGCTGTAACGGCGAAATGCGATCCCCAAAATGCGGACCATCGCGGCAACTACGGGAAAGAGTATTGCGACAAATATTGTCAGGGTCGGACTTTGATACAGCATGACGCCGAAGGCCGCAAAAACCGTAAGTACGTCACGAATCGCTATCGTAACGACGCTGGTGACCGACTCCGCCACCATCTCAACGTTGTAGGTCAGGCGGGACAGTAGTGGTCCGGTCGTTTGATTGTCAAAGAATCGAGTGGGTAACGTCAGGAATTTACGAAACACGTCACGACGCAAGGAACTGATTACGCTGCGCCCGATCCAGCCCAGGGACGCTTCGGTCGCGAATCCCGAGATGCCGCGCAAAACAAAGATTGTCACGAAGGCAAAGGGTAGCCACTTTGCAGTATTCAGGTTTTGAGCGACGAGCGCATCATCCATCAACGGTTCGAGCAATAATACGAGCGTGCCCTCGATTAGCGCCGTTGACGCCATACCAATTACGGCGATCATGCCAATTAGTTTATGAGGCGTTACATACCGCCAGAGCCGGCCGTACACCTCACGAACTTCGGCATCGTCGCGCACTCTAGTCCTCGGCCGGATCGTTGACTGTCGCGATATTAATTTGCCTGAAACCAAGACGACCCGCAACGTCCATTGCCGTTACGACAAACTGGTGTTTCGCGTTCGCATCGGCGCTGATCGTCAGCGGCAGAGTGTTGTCGCCGTTGGAAGTCTTTTGCAAGGCATTGCGAATGGTTTCCGCGCGATTGTTCATCAGTTCGCGGCCATTGACCAGAAACGTGCCGCCCTCGGTTATCATGATGTCGATTTGCATCGACGTCTCTTCGACGACGGCCAGGCTGTCAGCCTCGGGCAGGCTGATCGTGATCTGCGACTGCTTGACGAAGCTTGTCGAAACCATGAAAAAAATCAGCAGCAATAAAACGACATCAATCAGAGATGTCAGATTGACCTCAGGTTGCGTTCGCGGACGCAAGTTGAGTTTCATTTCTTACCCTTTTCCTGACGACGATGCAGCGCTTCGATGAGCTTGATCGCCTCTTTCTCCATATCTACGACAAGCGTGTCCACTCGATTGCGGTAATAGCGATAACCGATCAACGCGGGAATCGCAACGCTGAGGCCGGCGGCCGTCGTAATCAGCGCTTCGGCGATGCCACCGGCAAGTACCGTCGGATTGCCAACCCCGTGCGTCGTAATCGCCGCAAATACCTTGACCATACCGATTACCGTGCCAAGCAGGCCGAGCAACGGCGAAACAGCCGCAACCGTCCCGAGCGTCTCAAGATAACGCTCCAGTTCGTGCACGACGTGACGACCGGTATCTTCAATACTGTCCTTCATGATGCTGCGTTTCCGGTCCCGATTGATGAGACCCGCCGCGAGTATCTGTCCGAGTGCGGATCCCTGATGCAAACTCTGGATCTGCTTCTGGTCGAGCTGGTCTTTTTTTACCCAGCCCCAGACCTTGCTCGTCAAATCTTCGGGAATGACGCGTTTTTGCTGCAGCGTCCAGAAGCGTTCGAGGATGATCCCCATCGCGATGATGGCGCAAAGAATGATCGGCGCCATGAGCCAACCGCCGGACTTGACTATTTCAACCATACAAGATGACTCGGGGAAAAAACGAAATATACTATGAATCGTGCTCGTGCCATATGCGGCGCCTTTTATTTCGCCATCCTGACGGCTCCCGGACCACCTTTCCCGGACACATTCTCAGATTGATCGCACCGCTGGTCGCCGTATTCAGCACCCGGGCTCCGCTCGAGCGCCAGCGACCCACGACGTCCGGTTTGGGAAATCCCCAACGATTGCCGTAGCCGGCCGAAACCACGGCAAATGACGGTGCCAGCGCTTGCACAAACGGCACGATCGAGGATGTGCGGCTACCGTGGTGCGGAACCGTGAGAAAATAGACCTTGGGCAATACGCGCTGTCTCACGAGTTGCCCCTCAGCACCCGACTCAATGTCTCCCGTCATTAGTGCCCGGTTTTCGCCAGTTTCTACCAGCAATACGCAAGACGCCTCATTGCCCTCATTTGTCGCATCCCCTTGCGGGTGCAGGATAGAGAATCTGACGCCATTCCACGACCAGGCCATGCCGGCGCGACAGCGGCCGATTTTCTGTTCGATCCAGGGCAGATCATCACCCGCGACGATGTCGCCCACCTCGATACCCTCAATAAGTGCCTGCACCCCTCCTGCATGGTCGATATCCGCGTGCGACACCACCAGGCGATCGACGCGTTCAATCCCGCGGTACCACAAGTAGGGTACAAGGATCCGCTCACCGGCGCTGCCACCGCCCTGCCATGCAGGACCCGCGTCGTAGACCAGCACCCTGTCCTGAGTCTGCAGGACCAGCGACAGCCCCTGACCCACGTCCAGCACCCGAATGTCGACACATTTCTCAGGCGGACTCTGCGGCCGCCACAAGGCAATCGCGATAACACCTAGCCAGGCTGCGCGACGTGCCGGCCAGCCGGGTGGCAACACCAACCACAGCAGCGGCAGCAGCAGGAATAACCACGCTTCGGACTCGATCGCGGCGACGCGTATCGACGCATTGGAATAGCTGGCCGAGATGTGGATCAACTGTTCCAGCCAGCCGACGCTCATCGCAGCGCCGCGCAGTGCGAGTTCGGCGAGCTGCAGCGACATATCCGACGTCGCGAGGCTCAGCAATACCAACGGTACCGTGACGAAACTGAACAACGGCACGGCGACGAGATTGATCAGCGGCGCGACAAGGGACACGCGCCCGAAGATCAATACACTGAGTGGTAGCAGGCCGATCAAAAGCGTTAGCTGGACCAATACCAGGCTCCGAAAAGCAAGGGCGGGCCGCCAGATCAAATTGCCGGACCGGGGTTGTTGATGCCTCGCAAACCAGAACAAGGTCGCGACCGCCGCGAACGAAAGTTTGAAACCCGGTTCCATCGTTGCGATTGGATCGCTCACGACGACGACTATTACAGCGGCGGACAACAGTCGCGATACACTGATTTCACGACGCCGAAGCAGTACAACGGTTGCAAGAGCGAGCATTAGCGCGGCGCGCCGGGCGGGCACGGCGAAGCCGGACACGGCGGCATACGCGCACGCGACGGTCAGGGCCACGGCCAGCGCCGCGAAATGATGATTGCCCCGGCCGATCAATCCGAATACACCGGCCACCAGCAGATAGGTTGCAACTGCCGCCAGTCCTATATGCAGCCCCGAAATCGCCATAAGATGACTGGTTCCGGTTCGGGCATACCGGTCCCAGGCCTCCGTGGAGATCAGGTGCCTGGCCCCTATTGCCAACGCGACGACGACCGGCAGCGATGCATCATTCCTGAGTACGCGCTGCGCGTTCGCGAGGTAATGTTCGCGGACGCGATCCAATCCCCTTGAAGTGCCTGAATCGAGCAGCACATTACGTTTCCCACCGACAACGTATCCGGTGGCCCCGATCCGCTCACGAAACAGCCAGGCCTCGTAATCCATCGACCCGGGGTTGCTACTACCCCGCGGCCGCCTGAGGCGAATCTCCATGCGCCAGACATCGCCCGGTCGAAGGGATACAGGTGTCTCCTGCCAGCTCAGGCGAATGCGACTCGGCACCCTCGCATCGGCAACCGGCGTCGCAATGAAGCTGGTTGACGAACCATTGACGCGGGGAAAATCCACGACCCGTAACTCAGTCAGAATACTGTCGCCCTCATAGCCGCGCGCGAGCCGTCCGTCAATGACACCCTCGGCGGCATTCCAGAACAGGGCTGCCGCGCCCAGGAACAGCGCCAGGTCCCGCCGCCGCAGGTACGGCAGGGCCAAAATCAGGGCAAACCCGAGTGCAACTATCTGTACAAATAGATGGTCGGAATGAGACGGAAAGCTGCTAAGCTGCGGCGCCATTGCTCCGGCCAGCAGACAAAGGCAGGCTCTGATCATTCAGGGATCTGGAAATCGCGCCGGCCGAACCCGACTCTGACTATCACACAGGAACGAGGCTGGAATGCCAAGGCGTTTTTTTAGGAAATTTGCGTTTAAACGGCATCACGTCGGTGATAGCTGGTTCCTGACGCCGTTTCAGCACCTGCTAAAAGACACCCGGCTCTGGGGTATTCGCCGCAGGACCGTTGTACCCGCGTTTTCCCTTGGTTTGTTTGTGGCTTTCATGCCGTTTCCAGGCCACATGGCGATGTCGGCACTGGCGGCGTTGGCATTCAGGATCAATATTCCGGTCGCCGTCGTAACCTCTTTCGCCAGTAACCCGCTGACGATGTATCCAATGTACTACGGTGCGTACCGGCTCGGCCGAACCTTGTTGGGTACGGAAACCGTCGCGTTCGACTTCGAGCTTTCGCTCGACTGGGTTACGCACAAGTTCGTCATGATCTGGCAACCCATGATGCTAGGTAGCCTGTTGCTCGGTCTGGCGGCCGCCCTGATCGCTTACGTCGTCGTCGACCTTCTCTGGCGATCGTCTCTACACGACTACAAATCACGCAAACGCAACGAACGCAATAACTCAGCCTGACTCACGCAAATTCCTGTCCTCAAGGATGAGGACACGATCCATTCTATCTGCGATGGCATGATCATGCGTCACGATGACCAGGCTGGTGTGAAATTCCCGGTTGAGTTCGAGCATCAAACTGAGAACGTGCTCGCCGTTACCGGCATCGAGATTTCCGGTCGGCTCATCAGCGAGAACCAGTTGCGGCTTGGTTATCAACGCGCGAGCAACAGCGGCTCGTTGGCGCTCGCCGCCCGACAGCTCGCCGGGTTTGTGGGTTAGCCGTTCGCCCAGGCCAACCCGGGCCAGCAGTTCGCTCGCCTGGCCGAGCGCCTCGGCTTTGGGCACGCGCCGAATGAGCAGTGGCATTGCCACATTTTCCTCGGCCGTGAACTCCGGCAGCAAATGGTGAAACTGATATACGAAGCCGATGTAGCGGTTGCGAAGCTCGCCGCGTGATGCCTCATTGCCGCCATGCATGGCGGCGCCGCCAATATAGACTTCTCCGACATCCGGATCATCGAGGCCGCCGAGAATCTGCAACAGCGTCGTTTTGCCGGAACCCGATGCGCCGATGATCGCTACGCGTTCGGCCGGCGCGATCTGCAGATCGACACCACTCAATACCTCGAGAATTGAGGCGCCTTCATTAAAGTGCCTCGAAATTCCGCGACACTCAAGTACCGGCTGGTTTGCGTTATTCATACCGAAGAGCCTCCGCAGGCGCTGTCCTTGCTGCCATCCACGCCGGATAAAGAGTTGAGATGAGTGCCAATACGAGCGCAATAGCTGATATTCGAATCACATCGCCGAGACGAAGCTCGGATGGCAGATCACTGATGAAATAGACGTCGGCCGCCAGAAACTTAATACCAAAAACGGATTCAAGAAAGCCAACGATGCTTTCAAGGTTTGTCGCCATCAATACGCCGAGCGCGACGCCCGCAAAAGTTCCAACAACACCGATCACAGTACCCTGCGTCATGAATATCCGGACGATACTGGCCGGCGTCGCCCCGACCGTTCTCAGTATTGCGATGTCCGATTGCTTGTCTTTCACAACCATGACAAGCGTGGAAACGATATTGAATGCCGCTACCGCAACGACGAGCAGCAGGATCACAAACAATATTGACTTCGTAATCTGAATGGAGCGAAAAAAATTGACATTGCGTTTCGTCCAATCGTTAATCAGTACATACTCGCCGTACGCAACCGCAACATCGCGAACGATTTGCGGGGCATCAAATATGTCGGCAACCGCTAGTCGCACACCCGTGACTGAATCCTTGCGACGATACAGTTTCTGCGCGTCATCAAGATTGATATACGCGAGTCGCCTGTCAAACTCATACATGCCAACACGGTAAAAACCGCTCACGGTGAACCGCTTCGTTCGCGGCAGGACGCCGGCCGGCGTAACGGTGCCTGTTGGCAGCGTTACCGTAACTCTGTCGCCGATATCGACTTCAAGATGGCGGGCCAGTTCTACGCCGAGTACGATATGGAATGCGCCGGGTGACAGAGTCGATAACTCACCCTCGGTCATCAACCCTGCAACGCCGGAAACTTCGACCTCCTGCTCCGGACTGATGCCGCGCAATTCCGTGCCACTAATCTGTTCACCGAAAACCATGAGCGCCTGCCCGGTGATGTATGGCGCAGCGGCGATAACACGCGAATCGCCGACCGCGAATTTGCTGAGGTCGTCCCAGTTGGCAAGTCGTCCATCTGCACCTTCAATGGAGGCGTGAGAACTCATCGCGAGCAAGCGGTCTTTTAGTTCTCGTTCGAAACCGTTGACCACGGACAATACGATGATCAAAACACTGACCGCCACGGCAATACCCAGCATCGATATCGCCGAGATCAGCGACACAAAGCTGTTCTTGCTTCGTGACCTGACGTAGCGGCCACCGATCCAGTACTCGAAGCGCCAGGACATGGTCATTCGTACCTGAGCGCAACGGCCGGATTGACGAGGGCCGCCCGACGCGCCGGATAAAGTGTCGCGAACGACGTTAATACGAAAGCGGAGACCGCGATAACTGTAACGTGCATCCAGTCGAGTTCAGATGGGATGCGAGACACATAGTAGACATCGCCGGGCATGATCTGGAACCCGAGCAAACGCTCCAGCACGGGTACGATAACAGGTACATAAATGGCAATGATGACGCCCAGGATCACACCGAAAAACACGCCGATCCAGCCAATGACGGCTCCTTGCACGAAGAAAACTCGTATGACGCCATTCGAGGACATTCCCAGGGTCCGCAGCACGGCGATGTCTGTGGTCTTGTCCGTGACGACCATGACCAGGCTGGCAACGATGTTGAACGCCGCAACAGCGATGATCAGTGACAGGATTAGCGACATCATCATTTTTTCAATTCGAATTGCGCGAAAGTAACTTTCGTTCTCGACGGTCCAGTCACTGGATCTGATGTCATCGCGGTGCGACGCGAACCGCTTCGCTATTGCAGGCGCCTGCATGACATCTTCAGCACGAAATCGAATTGCAGTGACCTCATCGCCCAGGGCGAGTATGGATGCGGCATCGTTTACATTGATGAGCGCCAGTGAAGCGTCGTAGTCCGCGAGCCCCGCTTCAAACACGCCGCTCACGACGAAGCGTTTGAGCACCGGCTCCATCGTTCCGTCGCCGACAGGCCGCGGAATAAGCAACACGACGCCGTCTCCAATTCTCACACCAAGATCAAATGCGAGTAAACGTCCCAGGATAATGCTACGGCTGCCGTTGACGAGCGCGTCCAGGCTACCCTCAACAATATTCATGAGATGGCCGGAAAGTTTCTTCTCGAAACCGGGATCGATTCCGTTGATCATTATCGCGCGCAAATCCAGCCGCGATTGAATCATTCCTTCCAGGCTAACCAGCGGCGCCGCTGCCGCAATTCCGGGCTCTGCCTCGACGTCCGCGAGCAGCCCGCGCCAGTCCCTCGTCACGCCGCTACTACCGGTAAAGGAACCGTGCGCCGACATGCTGAGCAAACGAGTTCGCAGTTCGCCCTCGAATCCGTTCATGACCGACAGGATTACAATCAGCGCTGCAACGCCCAGAGCAACTCCCAAAAGCGAGCTGAGCGTGATGAATGACACAAAGCGTGTACGCCGTTTTGCCCGCAAGTAGCGCAACCCGACAAAAAGTTCGTGTGGATGAATCATCGGCAGGCATTAAAGCACATATTCAAGTTCCGAAATGGGCCATCAAAAACTGTGACAGGGTTCACGCGCGGCATACCGCCGACAGTGTAAAAACCCTGTAGATCAATTGTTTTTTGGCCCGGCGAGCGGTGCTATAGTCGCCGGGACGTAATCGGAGAAAGACCCATGGCCAAACTGCGGACGCTCACTTTTGTCGCACTGATCTGCGGTATTTTCGGTGTAGCCGGAGCCCAGAATCTTGACATGCAGGGAACAGCTCCCGGCAGCGAAGACGCGCGGCCCACCCGAGGCATGACACAGCATAGCGTTGAGGCGAAATATGGCGCCCCGATATCCAGGAATGCCGCCGTAGGCGATCCGCCGATCTCCAGCTGGGAATACCAGACCATGATCGTCTACTTCGAGTACGACCGCGTCATACACGCTGTTCTGAAACGCTAGACAAGAACACCGGCGCCGAAAACAAGCGCCGAAAACACAATCGACGAAACGCCCGGGTATATCACGGCCCGGGCGTTTTTTTTGTATGGCGGACTGGCTTATAATCGCGGGCCGTTTTCCTGTTGGCCCAAACGAACAACATCCGCAGTGTCTGCCAGACCCGTCCTCATTTCACCAACATCGCCATCTCCGGGCAAGGGCCGGGATATCGCCTGGGGCCGACTCATTGGTGCCAGCGCCGCGCTCGCGGCCGCGGAATTCACGGCCAGCTCGGAACGACCCATACTCATGCTGGCCGACGATGCAAGGCATGCCGATCAGCTGGAGGCCGAGATTCGCTTTTTCGCCGGGGATGCTTTCGACGTCCTGCACTTTGTCGAGTGGGAAACCTTGCCGTGGGACAGCTTCTCCCCACATCAGGACATCATTTCACAAAGACTCAGAGTGCTGTCTCAGATGCCTGGCCTCTCGCGAGGCGTGGTCATCGCATCCGCACAAGCACTGCATCAGCGCCTGCCTCCGGCTGACTATGTCGCGGCTCGGTCGCTACACCTCGACGTCGGGCAAACTCTGCATCGGGAGCGATTCATTGAGTCACTCGTTGCGGCGGGATACTACCGCGTACCGCAGGTTTCCGAGCATGGGGAGTTCGCTGTTCGTGGATCCCTGATCGACGTTTATCCGATGGGTTCGGACGAACCAATTCGCATCGATTTTTTCGACGACGAAGTCGAGACCTTGCGTCGCTTTTCCCCGGCCACACAAATGTCCGGCGAGGTCGTAGAGTCAATCAGCCTGCTCCCGGCGCGGGAAATCCCGCTCGATGTCCGGGACATCAAGGATTTTCGCGAGCGCTATCGCGAGCGATTTGAAGGTCAGCCCAGCCGTTCGCGCGTCTACCGCGAGGTTTCCGATGGAATTGCCCACGGCGGCATCGAATACTACTTGCCGCTGTTTTTCGGGAATAACTCGAATTTGCTGGACTATCTTCCCGAGGATTGCGTCACGATCGTGCCGGATGTGCTGGCGCCAATCCTGCAAACCGCATGGCGCGAAATCGAGGAACGTTATGAGCTGTGCCGACTTGATCCGGAGCGGCCGGTACTCTCGCCAACCGAGACCTTTTACGACGTGGAATCTGTACTGTCGCGACTCAACGACAGGGTTATCGTTCGTTACTCCGCACAATCGCTGAACGAGTCAGGAGATAATCTGAATCTGTCTGCCCGATTACCGCCGGCATTGAAAATTGAGGCGCGATTCGAAGATCCGGCGAGCGCACTGATGAATTTCCTGATCGATTTCGAAGGTCGCGTACTGTTTACAAGCGAATCGCCCGGTCGTCGGGAGCAGGTGCTCGACCTGCTGTCCGGTCGCGGACTCAATCTCGCCAGGGTGGATTCGTGGGCCGGATTTCTTGAGCAAAGAGAGCGCATCGGTGTCGCGATCGCGCCGCTCGAAAACGGCGTGCTGTTGCCGGACGCCGGAATTGCCATCATCGGTGAGCAGCAACTTTTTGGCGAGCGCGCCCGAAAGAAGAAAAGGCGCCCGTCGGACCGTGATCCGGAAGCAATTATTCGCCAATTGAACGACCTGCAACCAGGGTCACCGGTCGTACACGCCGAGTACGGCGTCGGTCGCTATCTGGGTCTGATGACAATCGAAACCGGTGGTATCAAGGGAGAATTCCTGCAGTTGGAGTACGCCGGCGAGGACAAGCTGTACGTGCCCGTCCATGCACTCGAACTGATCACGCGCTACACCGGAGCATCGGCCGAGAATGCGCCGCTGCATCGCCTCGGCAGCGAGCAGTGGGTCCGTGCAAAACAGCGCGCCGCGCATCGCGCACGCGATGTCGCTGCAGAGTTGCTGGACGTGTACGCGCGCCGAGCCGCGCGCCCAGGCCATCGTTTCCACTGGTCGGAAGCCGACTACCGTGCGTTTGAAAGCGGCTTTCCGTTTGAAGCAACAGAGGATCAGGCCGCCACAATCGATGACGTCCTTGCCGATCTGAACGCGGACAAGCCCATGGATCGGGTCGTTTGCGGCGATGTCGGCTTCGGCAAAACAGAAGTCGCGTTGCGCGCGACGTTCGCCGCTGTCTACGGGGGGAAGCAAGTCGCAATACTGGTACCGACGACATTGCTGGCGCAACAACATGGCGATAACTTCAAGGACCGGTTCGCAGAATGGCCGGTTCGCATCGAGGTCCTGTCGCGTTTCCAGTCGGCACAGCAGGTACGCGAAATTGTCGCCGGCATGCAATCCGGAACCATCGATGTTGTGATTGGCACGCACCGCCTGCTGGGACACACGAGGGACTTCAAAGATGTTGGGCTCGTCATCGTGGACGAGGAGCACCGTTTCGGCGTGCGCCACAAGGAGGCAATCAAGTCGTTGCGCAGCGACATCGACATACTGACGCTGACAGCCACGCCGATTCCACGGACGCTGAACATGGCGCTTGGCGGGCTGCGCGACATGTCTCTGATTACGACACCACCGGCTGAACGCCTCGCTATCAAGACCTTCGTCAGTGAGTGGAATGACGTTATCGTACGCGAAGCCTGCTTGCGCGAAATCAAGCGCGGTGGCCAGATGTATTTCATACACAATCGCGTGGACGATATTGGCCGCATGCGGGATGAGCTGCAAAAGCTGGTCCCCGAAGCCTCAATACGTGTCGGTCATGGCCAGATGCCCGAACGGGATCTCGAACAGGTCATGTTCGATTTTTACCACCGACGCTTCAATTTGCTGTTATGCACGACGATCGTTGAAAGTGGCATCGACGTACCAACGGCGAACACGATTATCATCAATCGAGCCGATCGCTTTGGCCTGGCGCAACTGCACCAGCTTCGCGGTCGCGTCGGCCGATCGCATCACCGTGCCTATGCCTACCTGATCGCGCCGCCCAGAGCCGTGCTGTCTGCCGACGCAATCAAACGTCTGGAAGCCATCGACTCACTGGAGGAACTCGGCTCCGGCTTCACGCTCGCCACGCATGACCTCGAGATCAGGGGTGCGGGCGAATTGCTGGGCGATGAACAAAGCGGCCAGATCCAGGAAATCGGCTTTTCGCTGTACATGGACATGTTGTCCAGAGCCGTTGAATCGCTGCGCGCCGGGCAGGAACCGGACCTCACGGCGCCACTCGATGCAGGTGTCGACATCAACCTGCATGTGCCGGCCCTGCTCCCGGACGACTATGTGCCGGACGTCCACCTGCGCCTGATTCTGTACAAGCGTATTTCCGCGACCACGTCGGCCGATGAACTCCGGGAATTGCAGGTTGAACTCATCGATCGCTTTGGCCTGCTGCCGGACCCCGCCAGGAACCTGATGAGAATCGCTGCAATCAAAAAACAGGCAATGGCGCTCGGCATCGAGAAAATTGATGCCGCCGATAGCAGCGGCTACCTGATTTTTGGCGCCGAAAGCCGGATTGACCCTGTCGCACTGGTTCAATTAGTGCAAAATAACGGCCAAACGTATCGCCTGCAGGGCTCACACCGGCTGCGGTTTCAGCAAGACCTGTCGGTTCTCGAGCGACGATTCGCCGCAATCGAGAAGCTGCTTGAGCAACTTGCGGTCAAAGACCCTGTAGGATCGACCCGACTAGTCGACGAGATGGCCCGCAGCTGAGACCTGTATGCGAAAACTGACTTTATTTCTGATTTCGATATTCACAAGCGCTGCCGTGTGCGCCCAGGAGCCTTTGCTCGACCCGGACAGCCTTGAGGCGGCGGAGCCCGCACCACGTCGTTACACGGTCGAAGTAATCGTGTTCGCCTACGCGGACGATGTCTCGGCCGGCACGGAAGTTTTTCTGCCTGAAGTGATCGAGATCGTCCAACCCGATCCGCTTGCGCTGTATGAGCCGGGCGGGGAAGGCACGATACCGGACGACTCGATTCCGACCTTCGCCGATGCGGCGGCGGACACCGAAGAGCCCGAAGAACCCGGGGATTCTCTTTTCGAGATGGTATTGCTCGACGACGACGAGCTTACGATGACCGATATCCTCGATCACCTGGACCGCCTCGATTCCTACTTGCCGCTTATTCATGTTGGCTGGACACAAACGGCGTTGCCGGAGGAAGACACGCCAGCCCTGGATCTTCGCGAGTTCGGCGAGCCTCCGCCCGGCCTTGCCGGCACGCTGACGCTCTACCTGAGCCGGTACCTGCACCTGTTCGTCGATCTCGAGCTTGATGCAGTCGAGCCTGAACCGGGCTCTGGCGCGACGGATCGGTCTTTCGAGCAGCCGATTTTGCGCTACAACGATGACCGCACGCAAAACGAATCTGACACGTTCCTGTTTGATACTGAACCGGAATACGAACCGTTGCGGTATCGAATCAGCGAAAACCGCTTGTTCAAGAACGGGGAAACACGCTACTACGACCACCCCAGGTTTGGCGTTGTTGCAAAAGTTTTGCGCGTCGAGGAAGAAGAGGAAGAATTTATCCCGGACGACACAGAATTTCTGTCACCGGCTGTCGTCAGCGAGTAGCGCTTGAAAGAACTCAGCCGCCGACGAAGGGTCATCCCCGGCGGTCGCTGCTGAGACGCGGTGCGACACCGTGACGAAACGCCCGCTTGCCGAACGCGGGTGATACAAGCCGAGTTCCCGGACCGCCGTGGAAATCCTTGCGGCAAATTCCCGCACACCGTCTGCATCGGACGCGTGCGATAGCACGACGAACTGTGCTCCGTCCATTTTCGCGACAACGTCGCTGGCCCGCCGCAGGCAGCGACGAATCGCCTGGCCCACACGACGCAGGCAGGAATCCGAAGCATGCCTGCCAAACACCTCGACATACGCATCGAAATCATCCAGCGTAAACAGCACTAGTGCGATCGTACTTTTTTCTCGCGACGCAACAGCCCAGTCATGGTCGAGAACTTCCCCGAACGCCCGGTCGTTCAACAGACCCGTGACGGCATCATTGCGTGTCAGATCGCGAATCTTCCGTTTGGCCTTTAACAGCGCATGGTCCGTGTCGGATCCGGCCGCGGCACTACCGCCCGCTCCGCCCCGCAGGGATACAGCACAAAAACGTGCAATATCATCGTTGGGGACGGCAAGTGGCTTTAGCCAGAGCAGGTATTCGCGACCACCGACCTCGACCGGGAAACTCGTTTCCTGCTGCGAGCGCAGTGACTCGCTTATTTCGAGGGCAAGCTCACGGCCTACCAGTTTTTCAACGACATCGGCGAACGGCTTTCGAATCACCGCATCACCGCCGATCGCCTCGAAGGCACTGTTTGCAAGTACAACCGGCCAGTCATTGTGGTCGAGCCGAACGATCATCACGGGTTCGGACGATGCCGCGATGACTTGTTCAAGAATTTCCGGATTTACCGATCTGGATTTCAACTCATGCGTCCAATCTGAGCTCTGGCGGTTCCGACCACCGCTGTAGCTGCGCACTTGCGTGCTGCCATTCCTCGCTTGCGAAAAGCGTCTCCCGCAATACCTGTCCCGTCCCGTGCAGGCGCGCAAGCCTTACCAGCGACAGTGGATTCGAATAGTCACGTAACGATGCCACAGTTTTTTGCGCGGCGGGCCGATCGTTGCACACAAGCACCATGTCGCAACCCGCATCCAGCGCTCGCCTGGCGCGGGTTGGCATCGCACCATATTCGCGCGTCGCCTGCATGCTCAGATCATCACAAAAAACCGCACCGTCAAACCCCAGCCGGGAGCGCAACTCCTGTTGAATCCAGTACTCGGAAAAACTCGCGGGCATCTCATCCAGCCCTCGGTACACCACGTGCGCGGTCATGACGCCCGCGATCAAACCATTGCCAATCAGCTTATCGTAGGGACGCATGTCATCAAGGACGTCGCTGTATTCACGCCGATCAACTGGCAGCTTCAAATGGGAGTCGGCGACCACGGCGCCATGACCGGGATAGTGCTTTGCCACTGCGGCCATGCCGGCACTGCGAAGACCGCGCGAAAAAGCGGCTGCAAGATCCCCGACAACATCCGGCAGGCGATGAAATGAGCGGTCGCCGATGATCTCGCTGACACCCCAGTCAAGATCAACGCAAGGTGCAAAGCAAAGGTCGATTCCCGCAACGCGCAATTCAGAGGCGATCACCCAACCCGCCTGGCGGGCGAATTTCTCCGCAGCATCGGAATCGCGATCGTATTCCCGGCCGATACGCCGCATCGGCGGAATCCTCGTGAAGCCTGTCCGAAATCGCTGTACGCGCCCACCTTCGTGATCCACAGCGATGATCAATGGCGGACTGCGCAATGCCCGCATCTCGGCAACGAGGTCAATAAGGCGCTCCGGGGATTCGTAATTGCGCGCAAAGAGCAGAACGCCGCCCACAGCCGGCTCGAGCAACAGATCGCGGTCAGCCGGGGTCAGGCCGGGGCCGTCGATATCGATCATCACAGGTCCGAGGGACATTGTCAGAAGATAAGTAATCCTTTAAAAAAACACAATAACTATATGATTCTATTTACTAAATACAGCGATAGACTCAGCGTGTGCAGTGTGCGGGAACATGTCGATGATACCCGCCGCCTCGAGCGTGTAAGAGAGCTCGTTTACCAGCGTTCCCGCATCTCTGGCCAGCGTTCCGGCATGGCAGGAGACATACACAATACGCTCCGGGTCGATTGTCCGCATGTGCCGAACCACCTCGGCCGCCCCGCTACGTGCCGGATCCAGCAAGACGCGATCCCAACTCTCGCGCAACCAGGTTTCAGCACCGTCGATGGCCGCAAGATCCGCACAACGGAAACTGACGTTCGTCAGGCCATTGCGCGTTGCGTTGCTGACACCACGTTCGACCAGTGCCGGCTCACCCTCAACGCCCACAACCTCGCCCGAATTGCGGCCCAGCGGCAACGAGAAGTTGCCGATCCCGCAATACAGGTCCAGCACCCTGTCGTTCGCACCCGGTGCCAGGTAGTCGATCGCCGCGGTCACCATGCGGCGATTGATCTCGCCGTTAATCTGCACGAAGTCAATCGGCTCGAAAGCGACCTCGATATCAAACTCGGGCAAGGCGTAGGTAAGCGGCCCGGGATCGTCCTGTGGCCACGCGAGTTGCAACGAGTCAAGCCCGCCGGGTTGCAGCCAGATTCGCAGATCATGTTTTTCCCCGAATTCGCGAAAACAGCGCATATCGGCATCGCCGGGCTGCTCCAGCACTCGGAATACCAGCGCCACACCATTTTCGGCGACCGCTACCTCGATTTGAGGCAGACGCGCGCGAATGGAAAGCCGCCCGATCAACTCGCTGAGTGGCTCGATCAGCTCGTCGACTGGCTTCGCGATGACCTCGCAGCGCTTCATGTCAGTGATAAACGGAGCATGTCGCTCACGGAAGCCCACGAGGACTCTCCCCTTGCCAGGCACGTCTCTGACGCCCAGCCGCGCGCGCCGGCGATAGTGCCACTCCGGGCCCGTCAGTGGCTCCAGCCATTTAACGGGTTCGACCCTGCCGATGCGCTGCAGGTTGTCGCGGAGCGTTGCAAACTTGATGTCGCGTTGCTCTTCGCAACTGATGTGCTGCAACGCACAACCGCCACAGCTTCCGAACGCCGCACACCGCGCTGCCACACGATCGGGCGACGGCTTCAGCACCTCGAGCAACTCCGCCTCGTCATAGTTGCGGCGCCGCTTGCGCCGTATGAAACGGACCTCTTCCCCGACCAGAGCACCAGCGACAAATACCTTCTTTCCGTCGGTCGCCGCGATACCACGGCCGTCATGAGTGACGGCGTCTACCAGTGCTGTCTCAGGCTCGCGCGGTTTCCTCTTCGCCATGGCTCAGGCAACTGGCCAGGCAGCCAGAAAGTCGTTCAGGTGAGACTTGCGCATGGACTCCAGCGTGGAACGAATCAAGGCGTACTCTCGCGCAAGATCCTTGTCGTCGAGATTGCCGCGCATATGCTCGAAACGCAGGTAGACCAGCCAGGTATTGAGCACGTCCGTTTCGCAGTAATTTCGAATTTCGCGAACGCCGCCCTCAAGGTATTTTCCCCAAACCTGGCTTCCGTCCATGCCGAGCTTGCCGGGAAAACCCAGCATCGTCGCGATTTCGTCGAGCTTCGCGTTCGCGCGCGGACTGAAATTCGCCAGCACGTCCATCAAATCGACGTGACGCCAGTGGTAACGGTTCAGGTAATTGTTCCATTTGAAGTCGCGGTCGGACTCGCCGATTTCCCAGTAACGCGGTGCCTGGATGCCGTGTTTAAGCGCCCGGTATTGCAGTACCGGCAAGTCGAAGCCCCCGCCGTTCCAGGACACGAGGTCGGGTGTATAACGCGCAATACCGTCGAAAAAGCGCCCCACGATTTCGGCCTCGCTCGAATCCTCGTCGCCCAGTGTCCATACCCGAAAACTGTCTCCAGTGCGCAATGCCACCGAGATCGCAACCACTCGATGCTGATGCAAGGGCAAAAAGTCATGGCCAACTGCCTGCTGGCGTTTGAACAACATGGCCGTTGCGACATCCTCGTCTTCCAGGCCCTCCAGCCCGTACACCTGGCGGCCGAACTCGACGTCAGGAATAGTTTCTATGTCAAAGGAAAAGCAATGCATCGTGTCAGATAGCCTGATTGTCAGGTGGTAGCGGCCGCCTCGACGACCGCGAATGCGATTATAAGGCCGGCATCGTCCGTCAGGCTTACATGACCGGCGCCGATGCCCAGTCGATCACAAACCCGCTGTCCGCGCTCCGACCAGATAACGAGCGGTCTGCCCCAGGCATTGCTCGTGATACCAACGTCGCGCAACCAGACACCATGCGCAAAACCGGTACCCATCGCCTTGACAACGGCTTCCTTGCCCGCGAACCGCATGGCGAGAAATCGAAGCGGCTGTTTGCTACGGTGAAACAATTCCAGTTCCTCGTCCATCAGAATTCGTTGCACGAAATGATCACCGAATCGCTCGAACGTGGTCTGGATGCGGGAGAGTTCGATGACATCGGTACCAATGCCGAAAATCATGACGAGATCACGCGATACGTGCCGTGGTCATGAGCCGTTTCATTTCGCTTACCGCGACCAACAAGCCATCAAACACGGCGCGCGAAACAATCGAGTGACCGATGTTCAGTTCGACAATGTGCTCGATGACCGCAATCTCCGCAACATTTTGATAGTGCAAACCATGGCCCGCGTTTATCACAAGACCGAGGCCGTGCCCGTATTCTGCTGCCGATCTGACGCGTCCGAGCTCCGCGACCTGTTCGTCGCCATCGGTATCCGCGTAGCGTCCCGTGTGCAATTCCACGACCGGCGCACCAACTGCCACTGCCGCGTCGAGCTGCGCCGGGTCGGGATCGACAAAAAGCGACACGCGAATATCGTTCCCGGCCAGCTGCTGTACGGCGTCACGCACCCGATCGATCTGCGCGACGACATCCAGCCCGCCTTCGGTTGTCAGTTCCTCTCGCTTCTCGGGGACGAGGCAGCAATCGCCGGGCGCTGTTTTCACGGCGATGGCCAGCATCTCATCGGTTACGGCGCACTCGAGGTTCATGTGTGTTCGCATGACCGACTTGATCGCCTCCAGATCATGATCCTGTATGTGCCGGCGATCCTCGCGCAGGTGGACGGTGATGCTGTCGGCGCCTGCTTGCTCGGACATAACGACGGCATCAACCGGCCGGGGATAAGGCGTGCCTCGCGCCTGCCGTAGCGTGGCGACATGGTCGATGTTGACGCCAAGGAAAATGGGACTATTGCGCACAGATTTGGTCCATCAGAAACTGCCTGATTTTGGAATGGTCACTTCGTCGGGTTCTTTATTTTAGCGCGACTGCGATTCAGGTCGACCAGAACTTTGCGACTCTTCAACTCTTTGCCGCCGAGATGATAGGCGATGACGTTATGAAGCAAGCGACCGGCTGCCCGCAGCACGTCCTTATCATCAAAGCGCTGCGCGCCGATTCCAAGCAGCATGTTGCCCGTGAATACCATCGCCCCGGCGTCCCGGCTGACCTTCACTGGCCCCTGTTCCGTCCGGTATTCATAGTTTGCGGCAGGATCAATCTCGTCGTGCGATGCTGCCTCGTAACCAAGATTCAGTGCATAACCAAGCAACTTCAGCAACTCTATTTCGAAGACGCGCAGCGCTGGTGCCGGATCCTGTCGTGCTGCGAGGCCGGCAATGGTCTGCCCGTACGCGGTAAATACCTCGGGTTGCGGATCGTGGCGGTGCGTGAGGTGCAGTATCAGTTCATTAACGTAGTAACCGGACATCAGCGCATCACCGGTCAATATCTGTGGCGGGCCATCCAGTTCAGCGCCCGTGAGCGTGCCCAGATCCGAGCGCAGTAACCACGACAGCTGTAACGGCATAAACGGCCGCAAAAGCGGCTTTAATCTTGACTTCTGAGATCGCGCGCCACGCGCGACCAGCGCCAGTTTGCCGTGATCCCGACTGAAGACATCAAGTAACAGGCTGGTATCGCGAAACGGCCGGTGGTGCAGCAGGTAGGCCGGGTGCAGTTGAACTCGGCGCGGACTGCTCATCCCGGTGTATCAAAGCCAAGGGTATGAAGGTCCCTTTCGTTGTCCGCCCAGTTCTGCTTGACCTTGACCCACAGTTCGAGATGTACAGACTGTTGCAGCTGCTTCTTGAGCTCAACACGCGCAGCGGTGCCCACCTGCTTCAGGCGGCTTCCCCCTTTGCCGACGACAATTCCCTTCTGGCTGTCGCGCTCCACCCAGATAATAGCGTCTATCGCGAGCCGAGCGTCCTCCTCGACGTATCGCTCGATCTGCACGGTCAATCCGTACGGCAATTCCTGGTGCAGCATCAAGGTCAGTTTTTCGCGAATAACTTCGGCCGCGTGAAACTCGCGGCTGCGATCGGTTCGCATTTCCTCCGGGAATAACGGTGGCGACTCGGGCAGGTATGCTGGAATCTTTTCAAGCAGCACATTGATGTTGTCGCCTTTCTTCGCGGAAATCGGGATCATCTCCGCAAAATCGTGCCGCTCCGATAGTTCGGACAATCGTTCGAGAACGGCCTCCCTCGGGTGCACAGTATCAACTTTGTTCAATAGCGCGATCGCTGCCAGGCCACTGTCCCTGACACGCTTCAACACATCATCGTCTTCCTCTGTCCAGCGACTTGCCTCAATGACAAAGAGCACGAGATCGGCATCCATCAACGCACTGACGGCCGTACGATTCATGAGCCTGTTCATTGCCTTGCCCGCATTGCGATGCATCCCGGGCGTATCGACAAAAAGAATTTGTGCCGTATCTGTTGTTTGAACGGCTATGATGCGATGCCGCGTGGTTTGCGGCTTCGCCGTAACAATACTGACCTTGCTCCCCATGAGCGAATTGATCAACGTCGATTTGCCGACGTTCGGCCGACCAACGACAGCGACATAGCCGCAGCGATAGGCCTGTTCGCTCATCCTTCCGGCTCGGTCAGGATCGCCAGCATACGTCTTGCCGACTGTTGCTCAGCGCTCCGCCGGGACGAACCATTGCCACTGGTCGTGGATTTTGCGCCATTGACCGTACACCGTATTTCGAACTGCTGCCGATGGGCTTCGCCGGAGGTGTTGACGAGATCGTACTCAGGCAGGCCCATTTGCCGTGCCTGCAGCCACTCCTGCAGCCGGCTCTTGGGATCACGAAGCTCGCGGGGATCCGGCAGATCCAGGAGGCGATCGCCAAATGCCCTCCCGATGAATTGTCGCGACGCGTCGTAGCCGGCGTCCAGAAAAACCGCGCCGAACAGAGCCTCAAGCGCATCCGCAAGAATCGAATCGCGTCGATGCCCGCCCGATTTGCGCTCACCGCTGCCCAAGATCAAATGTTCACCGAGGCCGAGCTCGGAGGCAAGTTTTGCAAGAGACGTATCCTTGACCAATGACGCGCGCAGGCGACTCAGGTCGCCTTCATCGGCGTCGGGCAAGGACTTGTATACAGCCTCTGACACAACAAAATCCAGAACGGCGTCGCCCAGAAATTCAAGGCGCTCATTACTCGCGCCAGGGGAGCTACGGTGAGTTAATGCCTGTACGAATAGCTGCTGTGCGTTGAACTGATAGTCCAGCGTGTTGGCGAGCCAGCTTAAAGCCTTGTCCAAGGTGATCGCTCGTTTTCTTGCGCCCTTGCTGGTCGGACGCTTTATTAGTTAGCGGCGTACGACGACAGTCTTGTCGAAATGCACCGTGAATGAAATATTGGAAATAAATGGTGCTGTGTGGTCATAGACGGCGCTTACCTGCAAACCACCATCGACCGAGGTCACTTTTACGTCACGAGGCGTAATTATGCCCACGCTTTCGACATCGAATCGGCGTCGGAGCGAGCGCCTTATCGCGGCACTGGTCGGTCCCTGGCCATCGAATTCTTCCCGCACACCATCGACGACGCCCACGATCTTCATGTAGTTCAGATACACGGGTGTCAAACGAAGAAACGCGAATGCAAACAGGCCGACAAACAGCAACAGGACAATAATACCAAGCGTCGTCATGCCCGCCTGGCGTTTCCTGTCTGTCAGACCATTGATCTTGCCGTTCATTGCCGGAATCTCCGCAATCGCCCGCGACGAACAAAATTTGCGCCGCATATCACAGCCTGACTGATTCTAACGGCCAATTCAGTGACTGGCACCACATTATTGAATCTTCGTGCCCATGCGGCTCCAATCCGGCCAGGTGAGGCCGTCCAGATGCAACCAGATTCGTACTGCCTCGCCGACCAGGTTGCCCTCCGGAATGGCGTCGATAAAGCGACTGTCGGTGCTGTTGTCACGGTTGTCACCCATCATGAAGTAATGACCTTCCGGCACTTTCCAGGTTCCATCCTTGTTCGATTGCGGCAACAAGACCTTGATTTTATGTAGTCGTTCATCAAGTTGCTCCGAGTGCAAAGTTTGCTGTCGCGAGTTCGGATCGACGGCTGGCTCGAGTGACATTGTCCGGCCGTTGATCGTCAGGCGGTGGTCCTGGTAAGTAAGCTCGTCACCAGGCAGACCGACGACACGCTTGATGTAGTTGATGCTTGGGTCGCTTGGCAAACGAAACACCACAACGTCGCCACGCTTTGGCTCGCCCGTCTCGATGATTTTGGTATCGATCACGGGAAGGCGCAACCCGTAGGAATATTTCTTGACGAAAATAAAATCGCCCTGCAGCAAGGTTGGTTCCATCGAACCGGACGGAATGCGAAATGGCTCGAAGACAAAAGATCGAATGACAAGTACAAATAACAACACCGGGAAAAACGATTGCGAATATTCGACCAGCGTATGCCGACCAGCCGGCGCGTCCTTCCAACGATCAGCTCGCTGCCACACGAACTTGTTAATCGCCACAATCAAACCGGTGAACGCAGTCAACACGGTCAGTATTAATGCAAGATTGAAACTCAAAATAGCCTCACTTATCTACACGCAGAACAGCTAGAAACGCTTCCTGCGGAATTTCAACGGACCCGACCTGCTTCATGCGACGCTTGCCGGCTTTCTGCTTCTCTAACAGTTTACGTTTTCGGGAGATGTCACCGCCATAACATTTTGCCGTGACGTTCTTGCGCAACGCTTTGACATTGCTTCGCGCTATGATTTGCCCCCCGATCGCCGCCTGAATGGCGACATCAAACATTTGTCGCGGAATCAATTTCCGCATCCGGTCGACCAGGTCCCGTCCACGCCGATTCGCGTTATCGCGATGCACAATGATCGATAATGCGTCGACGCGCTCCTTGTTGATCAGAACATCAAGTCGAACCAGTTGCGCCGGTTCAAATCGTTCGAAGTGATAATCGAATGACGCAAACCCCCTGCTAACTGACTTGAGGCGATCAAAAAAATCGAGAACGACCTCAGCCAGGGGAATCTCATACTCGAGCGACACCTGCTTACCCAGGTAGCGGATATGTTTTTGCACACCGCGTTTCTCGATACAAAGCTTCATCACACTGCCGACATGACGTTCTGGGACAAGAATATTGGCGGTGATGATGGGTTCACGCAATTCCGCAATCTCATTCGGCGGCGGAAGCTTCGATGGGTTATCAACAAGCATCTCGTTCCCTGAATTGTCGACAACTTCAAATATCACGGTCGGTGCGGTCGATATCAGTTCGAGATCATATTCGCGCTCGAGCCGCTCTTGCACGATCTCCATATGCAGCATGCCGAGAAAACCGCAACGGAATCCGAAGCCGAGCGCCGCCGATGATTCCGGCTCGAAATGCAGAGCTGCGTCGTTCAGCCGAAGTTTTTGCAGCGCCTCGCGAAAATTCTCGTAGTCGTCCGAACTTATCGGGAACAGGCCGGCAAAAACTCTTGGCTGCACCTGCTTGAATCCCTGCAGCGGCTCCTTACAGGGCTGCCGAGTCGACGTCAGAGTGTCGCCAACCGGTGCACCATAGATGTCCTTGATCGCGGCGATAACGAACCCTACCTCGCCGGTCTTGAGTGCGCTGCGGTCCTCCATCTTTGGTGTAAAACTGCCAACGCGGTCTGAAGTGTAGGTATCACCGGTTGACATAACCGTGAACTTCTCCCCCTTTGCAAGACTGCCGTTCATGACTCGTACCAGCGATACGACACCAACATAGTTGTCGAACCACGAGTCAATAATCAACGCCTGAAGCGGAGCATCCGGGTCACCTTCAGGGGCAGGAATATGCTTAACGATTGCTTCCAGCAAATCCGGCACGCCAGTGCCTGTTTTGGCGCTGACCCGAACTGCATCCTGGGCGTCTATGCCGATGACGTCTTCGATCTCGGCAATTGCCTGTTCCGGCTCGGCGGCCGGCAAATCGATCTTATTCAGAACCGGTAGCACTTCGAGACCCTGATCGATCGCGGTCGCACAATTCGCGACGCTTTGCGCCTCAACGCCCTGCGCGGCATCAACCACCAGCAAGGCACCTTCGCAAGCCGCAAGCGATCGCGAAACCTCGTAGGAAAAATCGACATGTCCCGGCGTGTCGATGAAGTTGAGCTGGTACACCTCGCCGTCCTGCGCCTGGTAGTTCAGCGAAACGCTCTGCGCCTTGATCGTGATGCCACGCTCGCGCTCCAGGTCCATTGAATCGAGTACCTGCTCCGCCATTTCTCGATCTGCAAGTCCGCCGCAATGCTGTATGAAGCGATCAGCCAGTGTCGACTTGCCGTGATCAATATGGGCAATAATTGAGAAGTTGCGTATGTTCTTCATGGGTAGGTGAGACTCGGGAACCGGCGAAGTATACCGATTTATTCCTCTATCGCGAGGTCAGAAAGCGCGTCCAGAATCCGCCGCCGATCGAGCGAAAATTCGCACAACACAACCCCGGCCAGTTCGACAACCGGCACGCGCTCGTCATAGCTTCGCCACCACTCTTCCCGTGTATCGACATCGTGTATCTCTATGTTCACCCGGCCCTGAAGCAAGACCTGCAGCTCCTTGATCAGAACGTCGCACTGGTGGCACCCTTCGCGGCTGTAAACGTCCAGATGCGGCATTCAGGCTCCGGAATGGCCTGCCAGGCGATTGATTGTCGGGGTAAAGCGCGTCAGGCAATGTCTGTTGCCGAGCCGAATCCGGGCCAGTACGACACCGGCGCCCAGGCCGGCCAGGGCACTCACGGCAGCGCCTGGGTCACTCAAATCGGCGACGTAGGCCAATAACGCGCCAGCGGCCGTTCCCAGGAGCGGCCAGCCGTACACAATCGTCGCAGCCTGCAATAAGCTGCGTGAACCGAGCGACAGACTGACGATATCGCCTTCAGACACATCGAGCCCGGCTGGCAGCGATGCCTCGACGCGACGCATCGACGCAGAATTACCAAAAATTCCTGCACCGCAACCCTTGCCTTCGGCGCAGCGCCGGCAGAATGTACCAGCGTCAACGTCGACGATCGCGCGCGCACCGCCTTGCTCACGCACGATTTCAATTACCTTAGCCCTGGGAATTTCGATGACCGTCATACGGAAAGAATTGTACGGGATTTCGCCCCTAAAGATGACTGGGGCATCGCCGATGTTTCGGCCGCCGGCTAGCGTAAACGAGTCGAAGTCGCTATTCGCTCGACCGTCTTTGCTGGTACTTCGCCGACGGCGGTCACCCGGTGATTGTCGACGACAATCGAAAACGAGTTTGACGCGCCAATTTTTGACTTTTCAGCAAATTTTTTGCCGTCGTGCGCTGCGACAAATACCGACACACTGGCTAGCCCGTCACTGAACAGAATGTGCGCGACAGTTTCCTCACTGCCAGGCAGGTTTTCCTCGTGCGTCTCGATGACCCTGAATCCGGCCGGAAGATCGTCGCTTACCCATGTTGATTCCACGATGGTTGACTCTTTGCGGCGTGGCTGGTTGTACCATTTGAAGTTAGCGGTACTGTACGACGGCGCAAGGTCACTCGCCAGAATTTCCTTGTTCAGAGTGATGTCCGCGAATTTTACCTGCTCAAGCGCCGAGCCATCCCCGCCAATTAAATGGGCTTGCAGGGGAAAAGCCGTGTCGAGATCAAGCCAGATTCGATGGCCAAATCGAAATTCGTCATGCGGGCGGATAGCGATGAGGACGGTTTTGTGGCCGGCTACGCGATCTTCACGAACAATAACAACGTCATACTCATTGCCAAATCGTATATCGCTGGACGGCAACGTTGAAAAAAGCGTGCTCTGATCGTTCCACTCCTCCACCAGCACGGACTTGCGATCCGGCAAAATACAGTGAACCTCATTGCCATTGCGAATGATCTCGAGGCCATCGCCTTCCTGCGAGACAAGCTTTTCGCGCACGACACCATCGACGATGGTGTGCACAACCTTCAATGCCTCAGCCTTGCCATTCGATATACGAATGACCGTACCCTCATAGCTGATCGATTCGACCGCACCGGTCATGCGTGTCAACCACCGGCTCGGATCGCTGTCTGCGGCCAGACTCAGGGGGGCAATCAGAATCGCGCCGAAAAATGCGACGAGCATTTCCGCGGAGCGTCTGGTGGTAATTGGGATCACTCGACCGCTGCGTCATTCACCGGGGATTTGTCAGCCAATTCCTCGTCAATGAGTTTTTCATCTACGAGCTCCTGTTCCACAAGTTCCTGGCTGATTTCGACTGAGGTCAGCCTGGTTTTGATTCTCGGATCCGAGATCGACGCGTCGTGCATTCGGCGCATCTCGCGTAGCAGTTCATCTTCCAGAACATCTTCCGGCTGCTTCTGGGTATAACTTGAAGCTTCATAAACATCAGCAAATTGTGATCCCTGCGCATCAACTCCAACTCCCTCGACAACAGACATCTGGCGCAAACCGAAAATCGCAACCAGCGCCACGGTCGCAGCTATCGCAAAACCGAACAGCGGCCTGACAAATCGGCTATCGACAGGCGAATCTTCGGCGAGTTCGTCAATCTCCGGTGTTACATCGAGCGCGCCAGCGATTCGACCTCGAAGATTGTCGATGCCGGTTACCTGCACATCACCTCGTATTGCGCGACCGATCGCCATGAATTCAGCTACCTGCTGACGTAGTTCAGCATCCTGGCTCAGCCTTCGCAGCAACAGTTCAGCTTCTGTCTCGGGGAGTTCCCCATCAACAAAAGCAGACAGCTGCATTCTTATTGCTTCGTTCATACACCACCACACCCGGGCTCCGCCCGAAAAAATATTGTCTCAATAACCAATCAGGGTACCGACCTTTTTCGCGATCGCGTCGCGTGCCCTGAAAATTCGTGACCGCACAGTGCCCACCGGGCATTCCATTGTCTCCGCGATCTCCTCGTAACTCATGCCGTCCAGTTCCCTCAGGATAATTGCTGTTCGCAAATCATCGGGAAGACCCTGGATGGCCTTCTCAACCGTTTCCTGCAACTCCCGGCTCATGGCAACGCCCTCGGGCGTGTCGGTCTCCTTCAGCTTCGCATGCAGCTCGTATTGCTCCGGGTCCTGCAAATCCAGTTCAATGTCCATTGGCCGGCGCCGCTGGGCCGCGAGATAATTCTTCGCGGTATTCACGGCGATCCTGTACAACCACGTGTAAAACGCGCTGTCACCGCGAAACCTCGGCAATGCCCGGTAGGCCTTAATAAAGGCTTCCTGCGTAATGTCCAGTGCTTGCTCGGGATCACGTACATATCGCATTACAAGGTTAACAATCTTGTGCTGGTATTTGAGTACCAGCAAATCAAACGCACCTTTGTCGCCTTTCTGTACCCGCTTGACGAGCTTCGCGTCCGTCGGCTCACTCGACATGCTAACGCGTCCAGCGGAACTTGCGACACAGCCGCTCGATGCCGAAATAGACCGGGCAAGTGCCTAAAAGTTCTATGAAATCAGCTGTTCTCATTATTTCTTGCGATACCGATCCTGCGCCCCCGTCCGCTGCGATGTCGGATCTCACGCCGATCGTCGGGCCGAGCGAATATTAGCATGTGTTCCGGTGACGAAATATGACTTGAAAACGGCGCCACTCCTCGCATTGGCGATGCTTTCCGGCCACCAGCTCTCCCCAGCAATCACCGTTTTCGATCTGAACTCGAACCCAGGCCACTTCCGCCAGCACAATGCTGCCGGCCACGATGCGCGCCGCTCGGCATTCGCCGGCGCCAAACAGCTCTGTAGTTCCGTCTGCGTACACCCGGAAGCCAGACCAACGGTCATAGGCCCGCCAGTATGTCAGCAATTCTCCTCCGCACCAGCAAGACCAGCCGGTGACGACAATTGCCCGGACCGATGCCGAAATCGGCAACAAAATAATAACGAGCACACCGATCAGCGCCGAAGCCAGCCCGGTGAGCACAACGAGCCGGCGCAGCCGACTATTCGCTCGAATCTCGGCCGAGTATGTGGTTGACGACATTGCCGATACGCTCGGAGGAAGGCTGTTTGAGATTCAACAGGTAACCTACAAGTTCAGGATCGGGAAGCTCCAAAAGTGCCTCAAACGCGTCTTTTTCATCGTCGCCAGCCTGCACGTAAGAACCGTCGAGATAGGCAGCTAGCAGCTCATCCAGCTCGCGCATGCCTCGCCGGCACTGCCACCTCAATCTCGAGTATTGTTCGGGCGTGGATGGGGTGCTGTTCATCGGCAATAAAGCGCAGCGAAGCGAGCCATGACGGTGAACAGCACCCCATCCACGCCCGAACCACAGGCTCTGGTCAATGCCGCCGTTCCACGAGCATGCGCTTGGTCTCGGCTATGGCCTTAGCCGGGTTGAGACCCTTCGGGCAGGTCTGCGTGCAATTCATGATCGTGTGGCAGCGGTACAGCCGGAACGGATCCTCAAGTTCATCGAGGCGTTCGCCCGTGGCGTCGTCGCGACTATCGACCAGCCATCGGTAGGCTGCCAACAACGCGGCCGGTCCCAGGTAACGATCGCTGTTCCACCAGTAGCTCGGACAACTCGTGGAACAGCAGGCGCACAAAATACAGGCGGCTGGTTCGTTGATGAGTTCCTGATCTTCCACGCTCTGCAGACGCTCACGATCGGGCGGTGGTGGAGTACGTGTCTGTAACCAGGGCTTGATCGACGCGTATTGCGCGTAGAAATTGCCAAGGTCCGGCACGAGATCCTTGACGACCGACAAGTGTGGCAAAGGATAGATTTTGACGTCCCGCCCGAGCCCGTCGATAGCCTGTGTACACGCCAGCGTATTACTGCCGTTGATATTCATGGCGCAAGAGCCGCAGATGCCCTCGCGGCAGGAGCGACGGAAAGTCAGCGTCGAATCGATGTCACTCTTGATCTTGATAAGCGCATCCAGAACCATCGGACCACAGCTATCAAGGTCGACGTCGTAGGTATCGACCCGCGGGTTTTTGCCCGTCGACGGGTCGTAGCGGTACACGGCGAACCGCCGCACATTGCTCGCGCCATCCGGTGCGGCATGGTGCTCGCCCTTCTGGATGCGCGAATTCGGGGGTAAGCGAAATTCAGCCAAGTTCGTCGCTCCTAGTAGACTCTGACTTTCGGCGGCACGCGATCGACCTCGTCGGTCAGCGTATCCTCGTGAACCGGGCGATAATCGAACGACACCTTGCCGTCAGCGCCCACCCGGGCCAGTGTGTGCTTCATCCAGACCTTGTCGTCGCGGTCCGGGTAGTCCTCGCGGGCATGTGCACCGCGGCTTTCCAGTCGATTCGCCGCGGACTCGATGGTCGCGGTAGCGTTGAACAGCAAATTTTCGAGCTCCATGGTTTCGACGAGATCGGTGTTCCAGACGAGCGAGCGATCAGCAATCCTGACGTCACTGAAGGACGCGAAAGTATTGCGCAGCAAATCGACGCCCTCGCCCAGCGATTCACCGGTTCGAAACACGGCCGCATGATTCTGCATGACTTTTTGCATCTCGAGGCGAATATCCGCGGTCGACCGACTGCCGTCAGCGTTGCGCAGGCGATCGATTCTCTCGATGCTATTTCGTCCGGCGTCGCTGGCGAAAGGCCTGTGGCGCGCTTCGGGCGTCATTGTATCCGCGAGATGGTGGGCCGCGGCGCGCCCGAAAACGACGAGATCCAGCAACGAATTTGAACCCAGGCGATTGGCGCCGTGGACCGACACGCAGGCCGCCTCGCCGATGGCCATCAGACCCGTTACAACCGATTCCGCATCACCATCCCTGGGTGCGACAACCTCGCCTTTGTAGTTCGCCGGAATACCGCCCATGTTGTAGTGCACGGTCGGCAAGACCGGAATCGGTTCCTTCGTGACATCCACGCCCGCAAAAATGCGCGCGGACTCGGCGATACCGGGCAGGCGCTCCTCGATGACTTCGGGGCCCAGGTGCTCGAGATGCAGGAAAATATGATCTTTCTCCCGCCCGACCCCCCGACCCTCGCGAATTTCAATGGTCATCGAACGACTGACTACGTCGCGGGATGCCAGATCCTTCGCGTTGGGCGCGTAACGCTCCATGAAGCGCTCACCGTCGGAATTGGTGAGGTAACCGCCCTCACCTCGTGAACCCTCGGTAATCAGCATGCCGGCGCCGTAAATGCCGGTTGGGTGAAACTGCACGAATTCCATGTCCTGAACCGGCAGACCGGCGCGCAATACCATTGCACTACCGTCACCTGTGCAGGTATGCGCCGATGTACAGGAAAAGTAGGCGCGACCGTAGCCGCCCGTCGCAAGGATGACCTGGTGGGCGCGGAAGCGATGCAAGCGTCCTGAGGCCAGGTCGATTGCGACTACGCCGCGACAGGCGCCGTCTTCCATGATCAGGTCAATCGCAAAATATTCAATAAAGAATTCAGCGTCGTGCGCGAGCGACTGTTGGTAGAGTGTATGCAGCATCGCATGACCGGTGCGATCCGCTGCCGCGCAGGTGCGCTGCGCAGTGCCCTCGCCGTATCGCGTGGTCATGCCTCCGAACGGTCGCTGATAAATTCGGCCATCTTCGGTACGCGAAAACGGCACGCCGTAGTGCTCGAGTTCAATGACCGCATCGGCCGCTTCCTTGCACATGTACTCGATCGCGTCCTGGTCTCCAAGCCAGTCTCCGCCTTTGACCGTGTCGTACATGTGCCAGCGCCAGTCGTCCTCGCCCATATTGCCGAGAGCCGCGCTGATACCACCCTGCGCCGCCACCGTATGACTTCGCGTCGGAAATACCTTTGTCACACAAGCGGTTCTGAACCCCGCCTGAGCCAGGCCGAAAGTCGCGCGTAAACCGGCCCCGCCGGCACCGACAACCAGAACGTCATAACTGTGATCGATGAATTCGTACTCGCTATTACCCGGGTTCATGCCGAGAGTCCTATCCGTAAGACTGCATACACTGACGCAATCGCCAGAAAAATGTGCACAAACCGTGAGGCGAGAAGCGAAACGAATTTGACGCCGTGCGCATGCACATAATCCTCGACGACGACCTGTACTCCGAGCCACGAGTGATAGGCGACGGTCACACACAGCAATGCAAGTAGCACGCTGTTCAGCGGCGCGGCGATGAATCGCGTCACTTCGAGATACGCCATGCTCTCAATTGTGAACATTGCGTACAAGAACCAGCCACCGAGCAAAACCAGCGCAATAGCCGATATTCGCTGCGCAATAAAGTGCTCAGTACCGTCTTTGGCACTCCCCAGCCCGAGAACCCGCCCCAGCGGCGTGCGCAAATTCACAGTTTCACCGCCCAGAAACCGGCGGTCAACGCCACGGCAAGTACCAGTACGATCCATGCCGATGCATTGGCCTGGTTTTTCTCAAACCCGCGACCCGTGTCCCAAACGAAGTGGCGAATACCGTTGCCGAGATGCAGGAAGAACGCGAACGTCCAACCGATCAAGAAAACCTTGCCAATGGCTGATGCCATCGTCGCTCGAAAATACTGGTATTGCTCGGGACCGGCCGCGGCCTGCATCAGCCAGGCGGCCAGCACGACCAGGCCAATCGACATTCCGACGCCGGTCACACGGTGAAGTATCGACAACGTCATCGTTATCGGCCAGCGATAAGCAGAAATATGTGGCGACAGCGGCCTGCCGGAATTGCTCATTTTTGTGCTTCTTTTGTCAGGAAATCAAAAATCAATGCAGCGCCCGTTTTTCTCCCAGTCGCCATAGCGAGTCGGGTCCGGGCCATTTCGGCCGCCGACCTCTTTTGATTTTGCCTCGTCCTTTTTCTCAGACGCGGTATCATCCTTTCGGACCTCATCAATGTCGGGGCTCTCTACGGTCATTGCGGAATTATGCCAGATGTCAGACATACCGTACTCAACGATCTTGCTCAGCGGCGCCGACGCCGAGGAATTCCTGCAGGGGCAGCTGACCGCGGACCTTCGGGAACTGGCCGATGCGGGGCCGTTGCGCTCAGCCTGGTGCAACCCGAAGGGTCGTGTCATTTGCATCATGATGCTTGCCGAAGATGCAGGCGGATTCGCACTCACCTTGCCTGCGGAGCTCGCCGAACATGTCGTTCAGCGGCTGACGATGTTCCGCTTTCGTTCCAAAGTTGATTTCGAGATTCGTCCTGCGACAGAAGATGAGCTGGCGGAATGGGATTCGAACCACAATTTCGAGGAGTGGCGACTCGGGCAGCTACGCGCCGGAATGCCGGAGATATTCGGCGCGCAGTCCGAACAGTTCACCGCGCACATGCTGAACCTCGACCTTGTCGGCGCCGTGAGCCTGGACAAGGGCTGCTACACCGGCCAGGAAATAATCTCACGCACACACTACCGCGGCGCAAGCAAACGACGCCTGCATCGCTTCGAAAGCACGCAACCCGTGTCTCCGGGAGACAAGGTTTCTGAAGGCGATCGTAATGTTGGCGAAGTCGTCAATGCCATTGGCCGCGATCTGCTGGCAGTCGTTCCGGTCGACAAGGTGGACTCAACATTAGCGGTCGGCTTGATCAACCTGACCCACATTCCGCTGGGTTACTTGTAGGAACGGCGGAAGTCAGAACCTTTGGTATATTTTTTTGTAGTCTGAGGGACATCAATATCATGAAAACTCTAAAATGCGACCTGTGCGACGTAACGGCGGAAGGTGAAACGTTCGACGACTGGATGACGGCACTTCGCCCTCACTACGGTGAGGCACATGCCGACGTTATGAATGACTCCAGCAAAACCAAGGATGACATGGAGAGGTGGATGGCTGAAAATAAGGCAAGATTCGACGCTGCCTGAGCGGTGTTTGAGCGCCTCGAAAAGACTCATTCGAAAATTTCCGGCCTCATGTGCGGGAACAGCAGCACGTCTCGAATTGACGCTGAATCTGTAAACAGCATCACGAGGCGATCGATGCCGACGCCGATGCCTGCCGTCGGCGGCATGCCGTACTCGAGCGCGCGGATATAGTCGTGATCGTAAGCCATCGCTTCGTCGTCGCCGGCCTCGCGATCGGCGACCTGAGCCTTGAATCGCTCGGCCTGGTCCTCTGAATCGTTTAACTCCGAGAAACCATTTGCTATCTCCCGGCCAACAACAAAAAACTCGAAACGGTCTGCCAGGAACGGGTCGTCGTCATTCTTGCGCGATAACGGTGAAACTTCGGTCGGGTACTGCGTAACGAACGTCGGCTCGCGCAACTTGTCCTCGCCGGTCTTTTCGAAAATCTCTATCTGCAATTTGCCGGGACCATGGGCTTCCTTGACCGGGATACCGAGTTTCTCGCAGACGGACGCAAGATAGTCCCGATCCCGAATTTTGCTTTGGTCGAGGTCCGGATTGAATTTCAGGATGACGTCCTCGACCGTCATGCGTGAAAACTGCGTGCCGAAGTCGATCTCTTCGCCCTGGTAAGTGACTTTTGTCGTACCCAGAATTGCATCGGACATGCCGTGCAGCAACGCCTCGACCATATCGATCAGGTCCTCGTAGGTAGCGTAGGCACGGTATAACTCGAGCATCGTGAACTCGGGATTGTGCTGCGTTGAAACACCCTCGTTGCGGAAATTCCGATTGATCTCGTATACGCGATCGAAGCCGCCAACGATCAGGCGCTTCAGATTCAACTCCGGCGCGATGCGCAGGTACAGCAACATGTCGAGCGTTTTGTGATGCGTCGTAAACGGCCGCGCGATCGCGCCACCCGGCGTCGTTTGCATCATCGGCGTTTCGACTTCCAGGTAATTTTGTGAATCCAGAAATGCGCGAATGTACTGGACGATCGCCGAGCGTTTGCGAAATACGTCGCGACTCGATTCGTTCATGATCAGATCGACGTAACGTTGCCGATAGCGGGTTTCCTGATCGGCAAGTCCGTGAAATTTTTCCGGCAGCGGACGTAGCGACTTCGTCAGCAGGCGAATCTCATCTGCACGCACAGTCAGTTCACCTGTATTCGTCCTGAACAGGACCCCCGTCGCGCCGACAATGTCGCCCACATCCCACTTCTTGAAGCCGGCATACACGCCTTCCGGCAGTCGATCACGCTCTACACGGACCTGGATCTGTCCCGACCGATCCTGCAGTTTAATGAAGCTCGCCTTGCCCATGACGCGCTTCACCATCATGCGGCCCGCTACTGCAACTTCGACGTTGTCGTCCTGGAGTGTCTCGTTGTCGCGCGCGCCGTACATATGGTGCAATTCATCGGCAAGCGCGTTGCGATGAAAATCGTTCGGGTACGGGTTGCCTCCCTCACGCAAAAGGTCGAGCTTTGCGCGCCGCGCCGCGATTAACTTGTTTTCGTCCTGCTCGCTGGTGTTTGTCACTGGTTTTTTACATTCCCTGTTTCAGGCTGGCTTCGATGAATGCATCGAGCCCGCCATCGAGTACAGCTTGAGTGTTACCGGTTTCCACGCCGGTGCGCAAATCCTTGATGCGACTCTGATCGAGTACATAGGAACGAATCTGGCTGCCCCACCCGACGTCCGCCTTGCTTTCTTCGACGACCGACGCCTCGGCACGGCGTTTTTGCATCTCAAATTCGTACAGCTTCGCCTTCAGCTGCTTCATTGCCTGCGCCTTGTTCTTGTGTTGCGAGCGATCGTTCTGGCACTGCACGACAATATTCGTAGGCAGATGCGTTATTCGCACAGCCGACTCTGTCCGGTTTACATGCTGCCCGCCGGCGCCGCTCGCGCGATAAACGTCAATGCGAAGATCGGACGGATTAATATCAATATCAATGTCGTCGTCCACCTCCGGCGAGACAAACACGGACGCAAAAGAAGTGTGGCGCCGACTGCCGGAATCGAACGGTGATTTTCGCACGAGGCGGTGTACGCCGGTTTCGGTACGCAGCCAGCCATATGTAAAGTCGCCCTGGATGTGAACCGTCGCGCTCTTGATCCCGGCAACTTCACCGGCCGACGCTTCGATGACCTCAGCTTTAAACCCGTGCGCCTCGGCCCAGCGGAGATACATGCGAAGAATCATTTCAGCCCAGTCCTGCGCTTCGGTACCGCCGGCACCTGACTGAATATCGAGATAGGCGTTATTGGCGTCCATTTCACCCGAAAACATCCGCTGAAATTCGAGCGCCGCGAGTCGTTTCTCGAATTCCCCGAGATCGCGGACGAGCTCCTCGACTGTGCCGCCGTCATCTTCTTCCTCAGCGAGCGCCAGCAATTCGCCGGCGTCCGAGAGCCCTGAGCTCAGATCATCAAGCGTGATAACTATCTTCTCGAGCGCTGCGCGCTCCTGACCCAGCGCCTGGGCACGCTCAGGCTCGTTCCAGATATCGGGCTGTTCGAGTTCGCGCTGAACTTCGGTCAGTCGCTCCGCTTTGCCCTCGTAGTCAAAGATACCCCCTCAACGCATGCGTGCGTTCAGCGAGATCGGCTATCGATTGTTTGATCTGACTCGTTTCCATCAGCTGCTCGTTCGCGGTCTCTTACGAAAATCGTCGGGCGCGGAAAACGCGCGATCTTATCACTATTGGCAGCTGCGGGCCGCTCACAGCGCCGCAATTTGCTCCACGATGAGCTGTGCACTTTCAACGCCACGATATTCGTTGACATCGAGCCTGAAAGCCAACTTTACAACGCCCCTGTACGCCGGCCCCGCCTGATTGAACGCGATCGCATCAACAGGCTTGCCACCTGCGGCCGGACGGACTCGCATTTTGACGTGTTTTTCGCCAACTGTCCGTTGCTCCAGAACATCGAAATCCCCGCTCCATATGGGCTCGGGAAAACCGGACCCCCACGGACCCGCCTCGCGCAGCGCACGCGCAAAGGCCAGGTTTATTGATTCATCCGGCAACGGACCATCGCTTAGGATTGCGCCGCTGAAATCCGCGTCCGGGTAGCGTAGTGCCAGCTGCGTCGCTGCAAGTTCCTTGAATTCTTCGAACGCCGCCCCCGAGATTGTCAGGCCCGCGGCCATCGCGTGCCCACCGAATTTTTCGATCAGGCCCGGACGTGCCGTTGAAATGCTTTCCAACAGGTCTCTCGCGTGCACGCCTGCGATTGACCGCACTGAACCCTTGAGAGAATCCGCATTTTCTCTTGCAAAGGCGATCGCGGGACGGTGACAACGATCTTTGACGCGTGACGCGATCAAACCAACGACGCCCTGGTGCCAGCCTGGCTCGTAAAGGCACACACAAGCCGGCAACCGACGAGCGTCGAGCGAATCAACATAAGCGAACGCCTGGTCGCGCATCGTTGCTTCAATTTCACGTCGCTCACGATTGATCTGATCGAGTATCGCAGCATGTCTGGCCGCGGAATCGTTGTCATCCGTTAGCAGACATTCAATGCCGAGTGACATGTCCTCGAGCCGGCCTGCGGCGTTCAGGCGGGGGCCAACGGCGAATCCAAGATCGGTACTGACCGTCCGGCGCACCTGGCGCCCGGACTCTTTCAACAATGCGCGTATTCCGGGCACGGTCTTGCCGGCGCGGATTCGCCGAATGCCCTGCTCCACGAGAATCCGGTTGTTGTGATCGAGTGGCACGACATCAGCGACGGTACCCAGTGCAACCAGATCCAGATAGGTCGCCGGTATCCGCGCCGCGCCGGCGTGCCCCTGTTTCTCCAGCTCCTTGCCGAGCGCGGCGATGACGTAGAACGCGACACCGACGCCCGCGAGATTGCCACTTGAGAAATTGCTGCCCGGAAGATTCGGGTTGACGATGACATCGGCGTCCGGCAATTCTTCGCCAGGCAGATGATGGTCGGTGACGAGTACCGACATTCCGGTCGACCTTGCTTCTTCGACACCCGCAATGCTTGAGATGCCGTTATCAACAGTAACAATCAATCCGGGTGAACTCTTCGCGGCGACTCGAACTATTTCAGGGGTCAACCCGTAGCCGTATTCGAAGCGGTTCGGAACCAGGTAGTCGACTTCGCTGAATCCGAATTCCCGCAGGCAACGCAGCATCAGCGCCGTACTGGTCGCACCGTCAACGTCGAAGTCGCCTACAACGACGATCCGTTCACTGCGTTTGGACAGGAGCAATCCGACCGCTGCATCGATGTTGTCGAGCGAGCTGACCGGTGCGAGATTCGCAAGTCCGTAGTCAAGTTCGTTCGTCGCCGTTATTCCGCGCATTGCAAACAGACGCGCATGGACCGGACCAAGATCCGCCAACGACTCAAGCACCGCCTGATCGGGTTGTGGGCGGACGACGATGGGTCGCCACGCGCTCAAACAGCTTCTCCGCTCGGCTTGTCAATCATCGCATTGCCACGACGCCAGATCCGGACACCCTGTGAACGCCGGACATCGGCGCATACGCCATCGCGAAACACCAGAATGAGTTTGCTGAGGCGCCGCGAATTCAATGCTATGCGCAATTCGTTCAGACAGGACTCCATTTCGATTAATTCATCGTCAAGCTCGGGCAGAACGGCCACAAAGCCCGCTACCGCCAGCTCGAGGCAGGCATCGATACTACCCGGCCATAACTCCGCGACGCCGGTATTGCTTGTCCAGTAACCCATCAACAATGGATCGTCTGAAAACAATGGCGGAAGAGGAGCCGTGGCCTGAGCGGGCGCATAGCCGCCGCCCCATACCCACAATCCATTTACAGGATACAGGCCCCGATATTGACGTTCGACATTGACCTCATGCTCGTACAACGCCATTTCAATTTCGGATGTGAGTTTGCGGTGTTTCGACGCGCCGTCCCCGATCGGCAGGAAGTCGTTCGGCTCCTGCTGATCGATCGCGTAGGGCGGTAGTTTCGCTGTCGCGATGGGCTCGAGCGCCGTTACGTATCCGCAGGAGCGCATACGAGCAAACCCAAAATCGCCGTCGCCCGCCAATGTTCGCTGCAAATGATCGATCAGGGCCCGCAGGTCGGCCGGCGACACGCCCTGGTCAATCAGCGCATGCAAGCAAAGATGGTCGAGTCGCGGTTCGAGATACACAGGATCCGCGGCGGCGATCCAGGCTGTTGGCCGGTCGCCGGTCTGTCCCCACAGGCGCAGCGCTGCCAGAGCCTCTTCAGGACACGGTATTCCAAGTGTGCCGAGAACGCATGCCAGCAGCTCAAGCGGCCCGTCGATGCGGCCGAGATCCGCACGCGCGAGCCAATGGCGCAGGCCTGAATCCCGAAGCCGGCCGCCAATTGGCGGCAACACGACGACGGCAGCCGATCTGTCATATGATGCTGTCACGATGATTTCTACCTGAATGGTAACGGAAACCGGATTTGAAATTCACGCGGGAATTGACGAGCACGATCATGATTCGCAGCGTCTCCGAAGACGGGCTCGAGATTGGCGGCACGACCTATGAGAATACGGTCGTCATCACTCCCGACGGAATTCTGGACTGCTGGTGTGACCGCGACATTTCGGAGCTTCGCGCCGAAGATTTTGACGCCTTGCTGGCGACGAATCCGGAGATCGTCATTCTTGGCACCGGCGAAAGCAATGAGTTCGCGCCGAGAGAACTCGTGTTTGCACTCGCACGACAGAATGTGGGCCTGGAGGTGATGGGCACCAAGGCCGCGGCGCGTACATTTAATGTACTGGCGGGAGAAGGCCGCAAGGTCGCGGCGATTTTTTATCCGTAGGCGGGCGCCTACGTTCAATCCAGAATAACGTCGCCGGATATGCCGTGATTTTCCATCATCGCGCGCAGATTTCTTAGTGCATCGAGCTGAATCTGACGGACGCGCTCGCGAGTGACGCCAATTTCCTCGCCAATCTGCTCCAGCGTCGCACGCCGATAACCATGCAAGCCGAATCGCCGCTCGACAACGGCTTGTTGTTTTGCACTCAGGGCGCGCACCCATTGATCGACAATTTTGTTAACGATGTCTTTTTCCGCACAACGAGGCGGTTCGGCGTCTCGCCTCGCCTTGAGCCGGTCGACGGGCGCCGTAGCATCTTGATCTGCGCTTCCGGATCTCAGCGTGACTCGCTCATGCAGGCCAAGCAGGCGCTCGACATCGGCAACATCGCGCTCCATATAGTCGGCGATCTCCGCGGCGGTCGGCGCTCGATCTTGCGCCTGGCGAATACGCCGCGCCGCCCGAAGGCAGGAGTTGATGTCCTTGATAATGTGGATGGGCAACCGCACCGAGCCGGATTGATTCATGATGGCACGTTCTATTGTTTGCCTGATCCACCATGTTGCGTAGGTCGAAAACCGAAAACCGCGCTCGGGATCAAATTTCTTGACGGCGTGAATCAGGCCGAGATTGCCCTCTTCGATCAGGTCGAGTAGCGGTAGGCCGCGATTTATATATCGCCGCGCAATTTTTACGACGAGCCGCAAATTGCTTTCAATCATCCGCTGGCGCGCAGACTCGTCACCACGCAGCGCCTTGCGGGCAAAGTCCTTTTCCTGGTCTGCCGTGAGTAATGGCGATGTGCCGATTTCGCTCAGATATATCCGGGTCGCATCAAGTGAGTTAGCCGCAGTTGTTCGCGCCGGGCTGTTTACACCGGTACCGTTACCTTGATGGCGTCGAACTGATCCCACGCAAAACCCTTCCAAATGCATGTGCGCCGCGATGCGCAGGAAACAGTGGTAAGTCGTTTGTCGTCGTTCTAACGCGCGGGCAAATATTGTCGCGGGTTAACTGGCTTGCCATTGCGCCTGATCTCAAAATGCAGTCGCGGCTTACGCTCCGGCCCCTCTCCCATCGTCGCTATTTGCTGGCCCTTCCTAATTGTCTGGCCTTCTTTCACAAGAAGCGACGCGTTGTACCCGTAGGCACTCAGATAGGTGTCGTTGTGTTTTAGAATAATAAGCTGACCGTATCCAATCAGTCCACTACCAGCGTACACAACACTGCCGGGCGCCGCGGCATACACGGGCTGCTCGCCCCGTCCATTGATCAGGACGCCGGTGCCCGTACCCGGTTTTCCGCCAAATTCGACGTCGATCCGGCCTGCTGTAGGCCAGGCCCAGGCTGGCGGTGGCTGTGCAGGTATCCCGGGCAACGTTTGTGGCGGGCGACTGTGGGCCCCGCTCGTACTTGCCGCAGCGGAAGCACTCGACGGCGTGAGTCGAAGAACCTGGCCCGGGTAGATGAGCGAGCCATCGCCAAGTTGATTCCAGCGAGCAAGGTCGTCCGCATCTTTGCCGTAACGCCAGGCAATCGAGAACAGGGTTTCGCCTTTGCGGACGATGTGCTGATCCGATCGATAATCCCAACGTGAGGTCGAGGCGCAGCCCACAAGAAACAGCAGTGTGAACAGGCAAAATGTCGGGCGCACTTGCATGTCTAGCGCACCATCAGGTACCCGATAACGAATGCGGAGATCAAGACGACAGCCCAGCCTATGCGTTCGATATGTTTGACCATCGTCGCCTCGAATTTATTGCCGGCATACTTCACAACGCCAGCAACCAGGAAGAAGCGCGCGCTACGGCCGATCAACGACGCGACAAAAAAGCCGGGGAATGTGAGCGCAGCCACGCCGGCGGCAATCGTAAATACCTTGTAGGGAATAGGCGAGAAGCCGGCGACAAATACGGTCCAGACACCGTATTCGTCAAACCACAATCGCGCGGTCTCGTAGGCGCTCCAGTAGTGAGATTCCGCCAGCCAGGGCTCAATTGCTTCGAACGCCAGGTAGCCAATGAAATAACCAGCGACGCCGCCCAGCACCGAAAACACGGTCGCGTTGGCAGCAAATCGCCAGCTGTTCTGCGGTTTCGCGAGGCACATCGGCGCCAGCAGGACGTCGACGGGTATCGGAAAAAATGAAGACTCGGCGAAGCTCATCGCACCGAGATACCACTCGGCGTGCCGGTGGCTCGACCAGCGCATGACGCGCTCATACAAGGGCCCGAAGATAGCCATTGCTGTTACCTGCCCATGCCGGATTTTCGTGCAGAATTCGCCTGCAATAAAATCTGTATCATATTGATAAATATATCCTATTCCCCGGGAACGAGGGGGACGAAACTGACGGCACCCAAAGAGACCTGCTCGAAGTGATCGTCCTTGCGAGTCACCATGGTCAGCTCCTGCCGGCCTTGCGGGCCGATTGGAATGACAAGCCGACCGCCGGGAACGAGTTGCTCGAGCAGTTTACCGGGCAATTCGGGAGCAGCTGCAGTTACGATGATACCGTCATACGGCGCGTATTTGGGCCAGCCCTCCCAGCCATCGCCGGGTCGAAACTGGACGTTATAAATGTCGAGATCACGCAAGCGTTGCCGGGTCTTCCTCAGCAATTCGCGAATGCGCTCAACCGAATAGATTTTCTTGACCAGCGGAGCCAAAACCGCTGTCTGATAACCACAGCCCGTACCGATTTCCAATATGGACTCACAGCTGAAGTCAGCAAGCAGCGCCTCGGTCATGCGGGCAACAACAAAGGGTTGGCTGATGGTCTGTGCATGCCCGATTGGCAACGCCGTATCTTCATACGCGCGGCTGGCAAGCGCTTCGTCGACAAACAAGTGCCGCGGGACGTTGCGGATTTGCTCCAGAACAGCGGGCGAACGTATTCCCTGATCCTTTAGTCGTTGCACCAGCCGGTCGCGCGTACGCGCGCTGGTCATTCCGATGCCCTTGATGCCGATCGCTTTCATGGTTGCGCCGAACTCAACGCCTGTAGCGACGACCTGTCCGTTGCGCCCGGGCTCATGTTGCCAGCCAACTCCTGAGCTGCGGCAGGGAATCGTGCCGGGTGAGATCAACCGACAGCGGCGTTACAGTCACAGCACCTCTCTCGATCGCATAAAAATCCGTGCCTTCGCCCGAGTCCTGCCCTTTGCCTGCCGGGCCGACCCAAAATATCGTCCGGCCATGCGGGTCCTTCGACTTGACCACAGGCTCGGACTTGTGACGGAATCCGAGTCGCACCGCCTGAATCCCGGTCAATTCTTCAAAGGGACGATCGGGGACGTTGACATTGAGAATGACGTCGGACGACAGCGTCGCAGCCGCGAGTTTCAAGACCATGTCCGATACAACCCTCGCCGCCGTATCGAAATGCCTCAACCGGTCGCCGCCCACCAGGGATACCGCTATCGTGGGAAGTCCCAGGAATCGCCCCTCCATCGCAGCCGCGACCGTTCCGGAGTAGATAACGTCATCGCCAAGGTTTGCGCCGTGATTGATTCCGGACACAACCAGGTCCGGTTCCTCCTCAAGCAAGCCGGTCAATGCCAGATGTACACAGTCCGAGGGAGTTCCGTTGACAGAGTAACGATCCTTTGCGTACCGCTTGACTCGTAGCGGATCGGACAGCGTCAGGGAATTGCTCGCAGCCGAACGGTTTCGATCGGGTGCGACCACGACAACATCGGCCACCCCTTCAAGCGCTTCGGTCAGAACGTTGATGCCCTTTGCGTGGTACCCGTCGTCGTTACTTACGAGGATTTTCATTCTTGTTGTGACGAGCGATTTTCGTTGGCGACTTGAGACGCGCTCACTATACTCAACAACCGCTGCTTTCCATAGCCATCGGGACGACTAGATTTGAGTGACGACGACGCCGACCTGTTTCGCCGGGCCATGACCGGTGCCAAACCGCTCAAAACCGGCAAGCGCGTAGCGCCTGCCGGCAACAAGCCCAGGCCAAAAGCGCGATTTGCGCGTGCTGACGAATCGGCTGCGCTACGCGAAAGTCTTGAGGCGGAAATTGATGAAATTGAGGCAGGCAGCGGCGAGGCACTGCGCTTTCACCGCCCCTCAGTGGGACGCCGGACAATGCGCAGACTGGCGCGCGGCAATTTCGCGGTTCAGGCCGAAATCGACCTGCACGGTATGACGGTTTCCGAAGCGAAGCCGCGCCTTGCCGACTTCATCGAGTACAGCGCCCGCAGCGGCAAGCGATGCGTCCTCGTGGTACACGGCAAGGGACTGGGTTCAGGAGACCGGGGTCCGCGACTCAAGCCCAGCGTGAACCGCTGGCTGAGAAACTGGGAGACCGTGCTGGCGTTCGTCTCGACCCGGCAGGTTGACGGGGGAACGGGTGCAATCTATGTGCTCTTGCAGGAACCGTGATCCACGTGACGGTCGGCAGGCTGATGGTGGGGAGGTCTTTCAGGCTGGTGGTGGGGAGCTCCTTATCGAAATGGCTCGCTTCGCTGCGCTTTATTTCCGATAAAGATCTCCCCACCACCAGCCTGCCCCTCACACTCTCGCTATCTCGCGAAGTACTGAAGTTGCGAAAGAACCCTTCGACAACGTGAATTCAAGCCACACGACGCCATCGCCGAATTCAACCGTCAGATCCTGCACGGGCATGCGTAAAGCACGACTCGAGGCCTCGACCCGCAGTTTTTTCAAGCCCTGCGTCAGCGAATCATAAGCTGCAACCGCGTCAAGTTCGGCATTTGCCACAGCTTTTGACGTCAGCGGGGCGCCCTCGCCCCACAGTGTTGCCGTCGGGTGGATGTCAAAGCTCTCGCATCTGCCGGTCAGTTCCTTTGTCGGCGCATCGACGGCAAATACGCTGCCGGAACCGTCGAGGTTGGCGAGGTCGCCGGCCTGCAGCCTGTTCCAAGTTCGACTACGGACGCGAATGTCGAGAATCTGATTGAAGAGAAATGATCTGGCCGCCGAAATCGCTATGCTGCGTTTGTCACGTTTAACGCGGCGGCCAGAGAACACGGCCAGTGCAAGATCGAGATTGCCAGCCGCGCGGCCAAATCGTTGCTCGCCGAAATAGTTCGGCACGCCCTGGCCTTTTATGGCCCTGACTCGCGTCTTGATCTCATCGCGCACGCTTTTGGGTTCTGGCGCGCGCAGCGCAATTCGAAACGAATTTGCCTTGTGCGCGCCGCGCCTGAGTTTCCTGTTGTGCCGCTCGATCCGGAGTATGTGCACGCCGTCGGCGGCAAATGTCCTCCAATCGGTACCGTCGCGGCTCGGGCGTCGGACGCTGAACCACTGTTTCGTGATCGCGTGGCGATCTTTCAGTCCCGCATATCCGACGTCGACTGCCGCCAGCCCGGCATGGCGCGCCAGCTGCCGCGCGACCCACGCCGTATTCGCGCCGGTCTTTTCAGTCCAAAGGAAGTCATGCTCGCCATCGCCGGACAGCCCGAAGTCGATGCTTTCGGTAACGATGAAATCGGACGGCTCATTGCGGATCGTTGCGTCAAACAGCGGCGCGCCGTGCGCACGTTCCCAGTCGGGCAGAGCACTGAAACCAGCTGACAAGGGAATACTCAGCGCTTGTTGTCGGCAGCCCTGACAACCTGGAAAAACGTCTCGCCATTGCCAATCAATCCCAGATCCGTGCGCGCGCGTTCTTCGGCAGCCTCAAGACCCTGCTTGAGATTAACAACCTCGGCGTCGAGCGCGGCATTCCGCTCGCGGAGTTGCTGATTCAGTACGCGCTGCTCAGAAACGGCAGCGCTTAAATGTACGGTCTTGCGAAAACCGTCCTCGTCGAACCAGAGCCTGACCTGCAGCGTTACGGCGGCAATGCCAAGTATCACGAGCATCCAGCGCATCAAACCCACTACCAACCCCAATTCGAAGCAAATTGACTCATCAGGACACGTTCACCGAAAACGCCCCTCGGCCGGCATATCGCGCTGTGCCGCCCAGTTCCTCTTCGATGCGCAGCAACTGGTTGTACTTCGACACGCGATCAGAGCGCGACAAGGAGCCGGTCTTGATCTGCGTCGCGCGCGTGCCTACCGAAATATCGGCGATCGTCGAATCCGAGGTCTCCCCGGACCTGTGCGAGATAACCGCCGTGTAGCCCGCGTCCACTGCCATAGTAATTGCATCAAGAGTTTGGGATAAGGTACCGATTTGGTTGGGCTTTATCAATATCGAATTGGCAATTTTTTCATCTATTCCACGTTTGATAATGGCAGTGTCGGTTACAAACAGGTCGTCGCCGACCAGTTGGATCCTGTCACCGACCGCATCGGTCAGCAGGCGCCAGCCGTCCCAGTCGCCCTCATCCATGCCGTCCTCGATCGAAATTATCGGGTAGGCGTCGACCAGGCCGGTCAAATACGCCACGAAACCCGCGGCGTCGAACTGCCGACCTTCGGATTCGAGATCATAGACTCCATCCTTGAAAAACTCGGAGCTCGCGACATCGAGGCCGAGCAGGATATCGACACCAGGCTCAAAACCTGCCTTTTCAATGGCGACCATGATTGTGTCAAGCGCGGCCTGATTGGATGGCAAATCGGGTGCGAAGCCGCCTTCATCGCCCACGGACGTGTTAAGCCCCTGTCCGTGCAGCACCGACTTGAGTGCATGAAAAATTTCAGCACCGTGGCGCAATGCCTCCGAAAAATTCGGTGCGCCAACCGGCAGGATCATAAATTCCTGAATATCGACGCTGTTGTCCGCGTGTACGCCGCCGTTGATGATGTTCATTGTGGGTACGGGCATCGTCGTATCATCGCCGAGATGCCGGAACAACGATTTGCCCAGCGATGCCGCTTCCGCTTTCGCAACCGACAGCGATATCGCCAGCAACGCATTTGCCCCGAGGCGCGATTTGTTGTCGGTACCATCGAGATCCCGCATGCACTGGTCCAGCGCCCGTTGATTGTCAAAACTCCGCGCGAGCAACGCATCTCGCAGTTCGCCATTGACGTTCGCGACGGCTTTTTGCACGCCCCTGCCAAGGTAACGTGAAAGATCGCCGTCACGCAGTTCGACAGCTTCGCGGCTGCCGGTAGACGCGCCAGACGGAACGGCAGCACGCGCACTTGACCCGTCAAGCAGCTCAACATCCGCTTCCACGGTAGGATTGCCGCGCGAATCCAGAATTTCACGAGCACGAATTTCCTTGATCTCAATCATCGTTTTACCCGGGTTTGATTCCGAGGCCGAAATTTGCCTCGAGATAGTCATTTCGCTTGACGCTTTCGTCGATACTGACAAGCGTTTCGAGGAGCGGGCCAACCATGTCCAGGGGAACTGCATTCGGGCCGTCGCTTAACGCCTTGTCGGGATCCGGATGAGTCTCCAGGAAAAGACCGGCAATACCGGCTGCCGTTGCCGCTCGCGCAAGAACCGGGATAAATTCCCGACGTCCGCCCGACGCCGAGCCCTGCCCCCCGGGCAACTGTACGGAGTGCGTCGCGTCAAATACGACGGGGCAGCCTGTGCCACGCATGACCGCAAGACTGCGCATGTCGGAAATCAGATTATTGTAGCCAAACGAAAAACCGCGTTCGCAGACCAGGATGTCCTTATTGCCGGTCGACTTTGCCTTGTCGACAACATTCTGCATTTCCCAGGGCGAGAGAAACTGCCCCTTTTTAATGTTGACCGGCTTGCCGGCGCCAGCAGCGCGCAATATGAAGTTCGTTTGCCGGCATAGAAACGCAGGCGTTTGCAACACATCGACGACATCGGCTACTTCGTCAATCGGCGTATCTTCGTGCACGTCGGTCAACACCGGCAAATCCAGCTGACGCTTTACCTCGGCGAGAATTCGGAGCCCCTCTTCCATACCGGGACCCCGATGGCCCGAGCCCGAGCTGCGATTTGCCTTGTCGAATGAAGACTTGTAAATAAAGGGCACACCGAGAGCCGCGCAGGTCTCCTTCAGTGTTGCGGCCGTATCCAGCGTCATGCCCTCGCTCTCGATAACGCATGTACCAGCGATCAAGAAAAACGGCTGGTCGTTGCCGGCGTTGAAACCACAAAGATTCATGCCTGCGCTGCTCGCGGCAGCACGCCCTGATGATGCAGACGCGCAGCCGTAATGAAGCCCGAGAACAGCGGATGTCCGTCGCGCGGATTCGAGGTGAATTCGGGATGAAACTGGCTGGCCAGGAACCACGGGTGAGCCGGAATCTCGACCATCTCGACAAGATCGTCGACCGAAAGGCCCGAGAAGCGCAAACCGGTGGCTTCAAGGCGATCGCGGTAATTATTGTTGACCTCGTAGCGATGTCGGTGGCGCTCCTCAATCAACTCCGTGCCGTACGTCATGGCGGCAAGCGAATCTTTCGCCAGCGTAATCTGCTGCGCGCCCAGACGCATCGTGCCTCCCAGTTCCGACCGCTCGTCGCGTTCCTCAACATCGCCGCTCGCATCTCGCCACTCGGTGATCAGGCCGATAACCGGATGCGGCGAGTTCTTTTCTATTTCCGTACTCATGGCACCGTCCAGGCCAGCCACGTGGCGGGCCGCGTCGATCACGGCAACCTGTAGCCCGAGGCAAATGCCCAGGTACGGAACGTCATTCTCCCGAGCAAATTTCGCGGCCCGGATTTTGCCCTCGATACCGCGATCGCCGAAGCCGCCGGGCACGACGATTCCGTCCATTCCTTGCAGGCACTCGACGCCCTGCTCCTCGAGATCCTGAGATTCCATATAGTGAATGTTGACGCGAGTGCGCGTGTGTATTCCGCCGTGTAAAAGCGCTTCGGACAAGGAAATATAGGCATCACGGAGGTCCACGTATTTGCCGACCATGGCGATATCGACTTCGCCCTGCGGATTTTGCTTCGCTTCGACGATGGCCTGCCACTCGCTCAGATTCGCCGGCGGCACATCGAGTCCGAACTGTTTGACAACGATGTCGTCGAGCCCCTGATCATGCATCATGCCCGGAATCTTGTAGAGATCATCGGCGTCGTAGGCTGAAATAACTGCAGCTTCCTTCACGTTCGTAAACAGCGCAATTTTCTTGCGCTGCTCGTCTGGCAGCGGCTGTTCCGAGCGACAAACCAGCACGTCCGGCTGGATACCTATTGATCGAAGTTCCTTGACCGAATGTTGCGTCGGCTTGGTCTTGATCTCCGACGACGTCGCGATATAGGGCACCAGCGTCAGGTGCACATAAACGACCCGATCATGTCCAAGTTCGACACCCATCTGGCGAATTGCTTCGAGGAACGGCAAGGACTCGATATCACCAACCGTGCCACCGATTTCGACGAGGCAAACATCCGCATCACCGGCGCCGCGAACAACGCTTTCCTTGATCTCGTCGGTGATATGCGGAATGACCTGCACAGTAGCGCCAAGATAATCGCCTCGGCGCTCCTTGCCGATCACGCTTTCGTAAATTCGGCCCGTCGTAAAGTTGCTGTTGCGGCCCGTCGTCGTGCGCACGAATCGCTCATAGTGACCGAGGTCGAGATCCGCCTCCGTACCATCGTGAGTGACGAATACCTCACCGTGCTGGAACGGGCTCATCGTGCCCGGATCAACGTTCAGGTACGGATCAAGTTTGATCATGCTGATCGACAGGCCACGAGCTTCCAGGATCGCGCCGAGGCAGGCAGAGGTGATGCCCTTGCCGAGGGAAGACACAACGCCGCCCGTGATAAATACATACGATGTCATATGCGAACTCAGTCACCGATGACGGGAAATAACAAAGGGCTGGAAACAAAGCACCGTAAAATTGTGCTTTTTCCAACCCTTCCAGTGCCACGCCGTCGTTGGATAAAAGACGGTGTTAAACGTTATCAGATACCCTCGAGCGGGACAATGAAAAAGCCACACTCTGGCCGCTCAGTAGAGTTCCGGTCGGCCGTGCCAGCTGATTGACCGGCCGTTTTCCGCAGCCGCAGAAGCCGCAATCCACAGGTCTGCGACGGCGACAAGTTCGTCTCCGCAATACACCAATGGCAGTGAGTCGCGCAGCCAGGGAACAATGCGCTCTTCTTGAAGTAACTTCTTGAGTTTACGTGTATGTGCTTGACCAACCGGCCTAATTTCCTCGCCTCCGACACGACGGCGAAGGCTCAGCCCCCGCGATACGACACGGTCAGACAGGCCCGGTCCGGTACCCTGGCAGAGCGTCAACTCACCAAGCCCCGGACCGATCGCGACGCTGTCGGTTCCCAGGCTCTCTCCGCCCTCAAAACTGGCGACCGGGACGGACGGCATGAGATACAGCGTGTCCCGATAGCGCCGGGCCTCGCCTCCGGGCCAGTTCACCAACGGCGCAGCATCCTCACGCGCAGGCAACAGCTGTTTGCTGATGTGCCGCAATTGCGCGGCAGCCGGGGCCGACAGATCGGCAAGTTGCACGGCCCGTCGCAACAGGTTTTGTTGTCTCGATACCGACAACCCGGCGAGCGCCGCGACCGGCAATTTGCCGCGGGTGCCCCCAATCGATGCAATATCGGTGTCAGCGAGGTCCATTAACAGGTTCGCAGCATCTCGGGCAAGCTCCGCGCTCCGCGCCAGTTTTTCGCCGCAATGCGGCCAACGGGCTGCCAGCAGGGGCATCACTTCACGGCGCAGGAAATTGCGGTCAAAGCCATGGTCATCATTGCTCGGGTCATCAACCCAGGCAAGTCCTTCGACTTCGGCATAGGTGGCGAGGTCGTCGCGAGAAACACCGAGGAACGGGCGCACCAGCCAGCCTTCGCCGAACTCGCGAATCGACTGCATCGCCGCTACGCCAGCCGGGCCGCTGCCGCGCAGCAGATTCATCAGTAGCGTCTCGGCCTGGTCATCCTGATGATGTGCACAAAGTAGCCAGTCTCCGTCACCAACATGCCCGCGAAGCGCGGTGTAGCGCGCGTCGCGCGCTGCCGCCTCGGTGCCTTTTCCGGATTTCCCGTCGACATCCACGACTTCGCAGATAAAGTCGAGCGCCATTTTGTCCGCGAAATTCCTGCAGTGTGCTGCCCACGTTTTGGATTCGCCGTGCAAACGATGGTCTACGTGAATGGCGAGCAGGGATTTGCCATGTTGCGGCCGCGTCTGTAAAAGCGCATGCGCGAGAACCGAAGAATCGAGCCCGCCGCTATACGCAATAACGTACCGATCGGGGGTAGTGGCAAAGTTTTCGAGCTCGACGAGCCGGTGCACGAGCGCTTCGGCGTTGAAACTCACGCCTCTTTGTATTCACCGAATCCGGCCAGGCGCCGCTGGCGGTTTTCCAACAGCTGCTCGATCGAAATCCGGCCGAGTTCGTCCAGTGTCTTGATCAGGGCATTCCGAATAACTTCCGCCATTCCTTTCGGGTCTCTATGTGCGCCCCCCAATGGTTCCTCAAGCACCTCATCGATCAGACCGTAGCCGTTGAGGCTTTCCGCGGTGATGCGCATTGCCTCGGCAGCTTCTTCGGCCTTGTCCGGGCTCTTCCACAATATCGACGCGCAGCCCTCCGGCGAGATGACCGAGTAGATACCGTATTGGAGCATGAGCAATTTGTCGCCAACGCCAATCGCCAGGGCGCCACCCGATCCGCCTTCGCCAATCACGACGCTGATGATCGGAGTCTTCAGACCTGCCATCAGGTACAGACTGCTGGCGATCGCCTCGCTTTGTCCGCGCTCTTCGGCGCCGACGCCAGGATAAGCCCCCGGCGTGTCGATCAGGGTCACGACCGGCATATTGAATTTTTCGGCCATACGCATCAGTCGCTGAGCCTTGCGATAGCCCTCGGGCTTCGGCATACCGTAGTTGCGTCGAACCCGCTCCTTCGTATCACGTCCTTTTTGGTGACCGATGAACATGACGACGCGGCCATCGATACGGCCGACGCCGCCGACAATAGCCGGGTCATCCGCGAACATGCGGTCACCGTGCAATTCCTGAAAATCCGGAGCAATGCTGGCAAGGTAATCGAGCGTGTACGGGCGGCCTGGATGACGAGCGACCTGCGCAACCTGCCACGCCGTTAATTTGGAAAAAATACTCTTCGTCAGCGACTTGCTCTTGTCACGCAGCCGCGCCACTTCCTCGTTGATATTCACTTCCGAATCATCGCCGACGAAGCGTAGTTCTTCGATCTTCGCCTCGAGCTCGGCGATCGGTTGCTCAAAATCGAGAAATTTCAGATCCATCACGCGCGAACTCTACATGATTTCGCGGTCGGGCGCGTAGAGCAGACGGACGTTGTTTGAGCCCAGAAGCTGGCCCAGTTTGTCTCGCAATTCGCGGCTGGGACGCACAGACCATTCCGGCCCCAGGTTTAATCGCGCGGCAGCACTATCGCCTGAATATTGTACTGCAACGCCACAATTGCCTTTGCGATAGGGCAGCAGGATATCGTGCAACTTCGCCAGCAATTCCTCGCCCTGCCCGTTCGCAGCCAGTCGCAGCACGATGCTCCTGGCACGACTTTCAATGACGCGATCAATATGCAGAATACTTTGCGCATTGACGGACCACGCACCGTTGAAATCGTCATAGCGAAGACTCCCGCTGACAACAATGATTTCGTCCTTGACGAGCAGATGTTGGAATTCCTGAAAGGCCTCGTTAAACAGGCTGACTTCGATACGCCCGCTATCGTCGTCGAGGACAACGCTGACTCTATTGCCACGTTTGCGAATTTCGACGATCAAGCCCGCCACTGTCACGTCACGACGAGGCTGCGCGTAATTGCGCTCTCCCTGCGAGCCTTGCGGCGGCGGCTCGGCGGCCAGATCGCCAAGCCGGCCTTCTACGAAAAACCGTGCATCTGTCCGAACCGCATCGAACGGATGCCCTGACAGGTAAAGACCCAGCGCCTCTTTTTCGTAGCTTAAAAGCAGGCGTTCCTGCCACTCGGCAATATCTTCCGGGTGCGGCGCCTCGACCTCGGGCTCCGGAACACTCAGTCCAAACATGTCGTTCTGACCGGCCGCCGTGGCGCGTGCATGCTGATCGGCTCTTTTGAGTGCCTCGGGTATCTGCTGCATCAGGGCGCAGCGCGTCAGACCGAACTCATCCATTGCACCGGATTTGACCATCGCTTCGAGCGACCGCCGGTTGACCTTGTCATGGTCGACACGGCGACAAAATTCGACAAGGCTTCTGAAAGGTCCATTTTCCTCACGTTCGTTTATCAGTGCCTCAACGGCGCCGCGCCCGACGCCCTTGATCGCCCCCAGACCGTAAAGAATCCCATCGTCGCCGGAGACACTAAAGTGGTAGGACGACGCATTGATGCAGGGCGCCCGCAACACCAGGCCGAGTTGCCGGCAATCATCTTTCAAAATAAGTAAGCGGTCCGTATTGTCGAGGTCGGCGCTCATTACAGCTGCCATGTACGCCGCCGGAAAATTCGCCTTCAGAAACGCCGTCTGGTACGAGAGTACGGCATACGCTGCCGAATGAGACTTGTTAAAGCCATAGCCTGCGAACTTCTCCATTAGGTCGAAAATACGCGTCGCCGTAGGTTGGGCGACGCCACGGTTCGTAGCACCTGTGACGAAAACCTCGCGTTGTTTCGCCATCTCCTCTGGCTTTTTCTTTCCCATTGCACGACGAAGAACGTCAGCGCCACCAAGCGTGTAACCCGCCAGTACCTGGGCGATCTGCATGACCTGCTCCTGGTACAGGATCACGCCGTAAGTTTCTTCGAGGACGGGTTTCAGGTCGGGATGGAGGTAGTCGATGTCGGCCTTGTTGGTCGCATGCTTGCGGGCAATGAAATCCTCGACCATGCCCGACTGTAACGGACCCGGTCGAAATAATGCGACCAGGGCCACGAGATCATCGAACTGATCCGGACGCATGCGCTTGATCAGATCGCGCATACCGCTGGATTCAAGTTGAAATACTGCCGTGGTCCGCGTTGTTCGAAGCATTTCGAATGTCTTCGCATCGCGCATCGGAATGCGGCCAATGTCGACTGCTTCGCCGTCGTCGCGAGCGTTGATTGTGCGGATGGCCCAGTCAATGACGGTCAGGGTTTTCAGACCAAGGAAGTCGAATTTGACCAATCCGATCGCTTCGACATCGTCTTTGTCGAGCTGCGTCACAATATTTGTGCCGCGATCCTCACAGTAAAGCGGCGTGAAGTCGGTAAGATCATCCGGCGCAATTACAACGCCGCCCGCGTGCGTACCCGCGTTACGGGCGAGTCCCTCCAGGGACAATGCAAGATCAATGATCGCGGCAACCTCCTCGTCATCGCGATACATCGTCGCCAGTTCTTCCGATTGCTCCAGTGCTTTTTCGAGTGTTATGCCAATCTCAAACGGAACCAGTTTCGCAATTCGATCTACGAAACCGTACGGCTGCCCAAGTACTCGACCAACATCACGAATGACTGCTTTCGCAGCCATCGTGCCGAACGTGATTATTTGCGCGACTCGGTTTCGACCATAACGCTCGGCCACGTAGTCGATCACGCGATCCCGCCCCTCCATGCAAAAATCGATATCGAAATCGGGCATCGACACGCGTTCGGGATTCAGGAAGCGCTCAAACAGCAGGTCATGATGCAACGGATCGAGATCGGTGATACCGAGCACCCAAGCCACCAGCGACCCGGCGCCGGAACCACGACCGGGTCCAACGGGTACTCCGTTTTCGCGTGCCCAGCGGATGAAATCGGCTACGATCAGAAAGTAGCCCGGGAAACCCATGTCACGAATAACACCGAGCTCGATCTTGAGACGCTCATTGTAGGGTGCGCTGACAACGTCCCGTTGATTGTCGGGTATTTCTTCTACTGCGAATTTATCACCGAGCAAACGCGTCAGACCGCGGTTAGCCTCGGCCTCAAGAAAAACTGTCTCATCCTGACCGCCAGGAACCGGAAATGCCGGCAAAACGCTTCTGCCCAGCTTCAGGTCAAGGTTGCATCGCTTCGCAATTTCAAGGGAGTTCGTTAACGCTTCCGGGATATCCGCAAACAGCTCGGCCATTTCAGCGCAACTGCGCAGGTATTGTTGCTCGCAATAATGATGAGGCCGGCCCGTGTCGGCGAGTATACGGCCGCCCTGAATGCAAACCCGCGCCTCATGTGAATTGAATCCGTCCTCCTCAAGGAATCGCACATCGTTGCTGGCGACAACCGGTACCTGTTCCTCACTGGCGAGCTGCAGGCTGGCTTGAACACAGTCTTCGTCACCGGCACGCCCGGTTCGAATCAGTTCCAGGTAGTAGCGGCCGTCGAAAACTTCCCGCCAATGCCTCAACGCTGCCAGCGCCTCCTCACTGTGACCGAGCCTGAGGGCATGCCCGACATCCCCGTTAGGCCCGCCGGACAAAGCGATCAGCCCGGCGCAAGGCTCGCGCGTCAGCCAGCTCCTCTGCAACATTGGCTGGCCGCGACGCTCCGCGTCGAGGAACGCTTTGGTCAGCAAACGTGACAAATTTCGGTAACCAATGCGATCCTGACACAGTAGAATCAAGGTATGAGGTCTGTCCGGATCATCGTCGTTCGCGATTCGCACGTCGGCGCCTATGACAGGTTTGACGCCGGCGGCAACCGCCTTGGTATAAAACTTCACCGCGCCGAATAAATTGTTCTGATCGGTTAACGCCACAGCGGGCATCCCGAATTCGGCACAACGTTGCATTAACGCAGGTATGCGCACCGTACTGTCGACAAGCGAAAACTCGGTATGTACGTGCAGGTGAACGAACGATTGAGGCGTCACAGAGCCGCCCTTACCGGCGAAAAGCTTCGCCGGTGCTCGACACAAGGACCATACTCACGCAATCGATCCCGATGAATTTCTGTGCCGTATCCTTTGTTTCGTGCAAAAGCATAGTTCGGATACAGGCGATCCATGACGACCATCATCCTGTCGCGCGCGGTTTTCGCAAGGATTGACGCGGCACTGATCGCCGCCACCCGGGCATCGCCGCCAACAATGGCAGAGCCGTCGATCTCCCGGTCATGGAAGCGCAAATTCGGCAGGCGATTGCCGTCAACCTGAATCCCGACAGGCAAAATGGCCAGCCCGAGAATTGCGCGCCGCATCGCAAGCATTGTCGCGGCGAGAATGTTGAGTGAGTCAATTTCCGCACGATCTGCCCAGGCAACCGACAATGCGAGCGCCGATGTGCGAATTTCAATTTCGAGTCGATCCCGCTCCGCTTCGCGAAGCTTTTTGGAATCATCCAGACCGTCCGGCACAGAACCAGGATTCAGAATAACTGCGGCCGCGACGACCGGACCGGCCAGCGGACCACGCCCGGCCTCGTCAACCCCGGCGACAAGGCCGTCGAATCGATAAAATTGTGCTTCCTGCATGCGCCTCGGCAAACCGAATATCGGTGATTCCTGTGCTTGTTTCAGGTTGCGAGGCCAAGTACCACATCGGCCGCGCGCTGGTCGGCATCGAGCGCCAGCTCCGAGCGCAGTGTAGCAAATCTCTCACGAATGAAAGCCGCCCGTTCGGGTGACTCAAGCAATTCGCCGACGGCGTCCGCGAGAGCCTCGGGTGTTGCGTCTTCCTGAATGAATTCAGGCACATGCGGCGTCTCAGTCATCAGGTTTGGCAGTGTGAACTTATTCACCTTGAGCAAGCCGAGCATTTTCACGATCATCGCGGTCAGAGGTGCGACCCGGTATGCGGCCACCATTGGCCTGCACAACAACGCAGACTCCAGCGCGGCCGTTCCCGACGCCAGCAGCACGATATCCGCTGCCACCATTGCATCCTCGGACTGTCCGTCGAACAATGTAAAAGATGCGCTTACGCCGGCCCGGGATAGCTCACTCTCAATCACTGGCCGAAGACTTTTCGCGGCGACCGGCGTTACGAAACGCAGGGAGGGGTATCGCGCCAGGAGAATTGCGGCCGCCCGCGCAAACGGCCCGGCCAGCCGCGATACTTCACTTTTGCGACTGCCGGGCAATACGGCGACAATCAAACCATCGACGTCCAGGCCCAGCGCACTTCGTGCGTCCGCTGAGTTCGCGTGTCGAGGTATTCTACTGGCCTTCGGATGCCCGACAAATTCCGCGCGCACACCGTGCTCGTCATAGAGTTTTTTCTCGAACGGTAAGATACACAATACGCAATCTGCAGCCTTACGAATGGTCGCGATACGACCCTGCCGCCATGCCCACACCGAGGGGCTAACGTAGTGCGCCGTGGGAATTCCGCTCGCTTTCAGCCTGCTTTCCAGACCGAGATTGAAATCCGGTGCGTCGATGCCGACGAACACATCGGGCGGCGATCGAGTCCAGCGCCTGATGAGCATGCGGCGGAGCCTGAGAAGACCCGGCAATTCCATCAGCGGTTCGATCAGACCCATGACGGCAAGCGACTCCGCACCCGCCCAGCGTTCGCATCCGGCCGCAATCATTTCGGGACCGGCAACCCCTTCGAACGTTGCGTCCGGTACCCGCTCGCGCAGTGCCCGGATCAGTCCGGCACCGAGCAGGTCGCCGGAAGCCTCGCCGGCTACCAGTCCGATTCTCACAATCGACTAGCGAGCGATGCCACGCTCGGACGAGCAACGCAACGATTCGACGAACACATCGAGCTCAGGCTGGTCCTTCGCGAGCGCTGCAATTTCATCGATCGCCTGATTGAGTTTCTTGCCCTGCCGATACAGGATTCGGTAAGCATTTTTGATGTTCCGAATTTGCACCGAATTGAAATCCCGTCGCTTCAATCCTTCTGAGTTGATGCCTTTCGGCACTGCAGGCTGGCCCATAACCAATGTGTAGGCGGGAATATCGCGGCTGGCGCCCGTATACATGCCGAGGAACGCGTGCGCCCCGATTTTGCAAAATTGGTGCGCGCCCGAGAATCCGGCGAAAATGACCCAGTCGTCGACACGTACATGACCGGCGAGCGTTGCGTTGTTCGCCATGATGCACTTGTTGCCGATGACGCAGTCGTGAGCGATATGAACGTACGCCATGATCCAGTTGTCGTCGCCCATGCTCGTGATCCCCTGATCCTGGACGGTGCCCCGGCTCACGGTGCAATATTCGCGAATAGTATTACGGTCGCCGATGATCAGTTTTGTCGGCTCGCCGGCATATTTCTTGTCCTGCGGATCGTCGCCGATGGACGCGAATTGGAATATTCGATTATCCGCACCGATTGTTGTCGGGCCGTTGATAACAACATGGCTGCCGATTCGCGTCCCAGCCCCGATTTTGACATCGTCACCAATGACAGAATACGGCCCGATCTCGACATTGTCAGCAATACTGGCTTTGTCCGAAATGATCGCCGCAGGATGAATGCGATCGCCCATCAGTCACCCTTCTCCAGTTTGCTAACACGCTCAATCAGTACACCGATACGACGGAATCTTGCTACCTTGCGGTTCCATTCCTGAACCTTTTCCGCCGGAAAACTCGATGCATAGACGCCGGCTTCCGTAATGTCCTTGGTAATCATGCCCTGGGCACTGACGATTACATTGTCGCAGATCGATACATGCCCGACCGCGCCCGAATGGCCGGCAAACATGCAGCGCTTCCCGATTATCGAACTTCCGGCGATGCTGGTACTCCCCGCCATAGCTGTATGCGCTCCGATGAGCGCGTTGTGACCGATCTGGCAAAGGTTGTCGATACGAACACCGTCTTCGACAATAGTATCTCCGAGCGTGCCGCAATCGATAGTCGTGTTGGCGCCAATTTCAACGTCGTTACCAATCCGGACGCCACCGAGCTGTGGCACCTTGACCCATCCGTCGGGTGTCATGGCATTGCCAAAACCGTCTGCGCCTACTACGGCGCCCGGGTGAAAAATACATCGCATCCCAATCGATACCTGGCGAAGGATCGTCACATTTGCGTGGAGGCGAGTGTCGTCCCCGATGCTGCAGTCCGATCCGACAACACAACCCGGGCCGACGTAGGCATTTTCGCCGATGATCGCGCGCTCGCCGATGAAAACCTGCGCTTCGATTTGCGCGCTCGGTGCAACCGTCGCACTGGCGTCAATCACAGCTGACGCGTGCACGCCTGGGACAGGCGCCGGACTCGGATGCAGAAGCGCCGCCATGCGTGCGTAGTTCGCATAAGGATCGTCACTGATCAACGATGCGACGGGACAATCGGCTGCGTCGCTTGCGCGCAACACAACAGCAGCCGCCTTCGTCGAAAAAAGGCGGTCTTTCCATGCGGAATTAGTAAGGAAACTGATGCTGACCGGGCTGGCGTCCAACAGCGACGCGACCATACGCACCTCGATGTCCGGATCGCCATCAAGATCGCATCCGAATCGCGTAGCGAGTTCTCCGAGGCTGATCGGCATGCCGGCTGACGCTTCCTCCAGCGTAAGTTCTCTAACGCGAACCAGTGGCGTTGTAGTTCGTTTCGATGGTCTGCAGTACGTCGTCGGTAATGTTTACCGCCGGACTGGCGAAAAGGACACCATCGCCAAGGACAAGATCAAAACCTTGTGCCTGCGCGTACAATTGCACCTCCGCCAGGAGCGACCGTTGCAGATTACTGAGCTCTTCGTTTTGACGAAGGTTCAGGTCCTCCTGAAACTCATTCTGCAAACGTGCAACTTCGCGCTGTAAATCACGCAATTGTTTATCCGCGTTACGGCGCTCGGTCTCACCCATGACCGCGGCATCTTTCTGCAGCTTCACTGTCAGTTCTTCGAGCTCTTTCGCTTTTGCGGCATATTCACGCTGACGCGGTGCAAACTCTTCCTGCAAGGCGTCCATCGCCGCTTTGGTTTGTGGCGAACGATCCATCAACAGCGGAATATTAACGACGCCGACCTTCAGCTCCTGCGCTATCGCAGGTAGTGCAAATGCACAGACCAGCGCAATGCCGATAGTTGCTTTGACAATATATTGTTTTGCGAAACTCATAAACTTTCCAATCCTTAAAACGCTTGACCAATTGAGAACTGGAACCGTTCCAGTTCGTCTTTATAAAATCTGTCGTTACCTTCGTACGCATTGAGCGGGAAGGCGTAACTGAATCTGAATAATCCGAGCGGCGCCAGCCACTGTACGCCGATACCCACCGACGCCCGTAGCTCATTGAAGTCCGGCTTGTACTCGACCGGACTACCGAGTTTGTCAGTAAATTTGACTTCGCCAGTGTTAAACACATTGCCCACATCATAAAAGAGGCTGGCACGTGCCTGATTTCCCCATTTTTCCGGAAGCGGCAGTATAAGCTCTAGCTGGGTCGCAACCAACACGTTTCCACCGTAAGGTCTGCCAAAGCTGTCGCGAGGACCGAGGTAGGACTCGCGAAAACCGCGTATCGACTTTGGTCCACCGCCGAAGTACTGCTTATAGGGTGGCAGCGCAGTGGTTTCGCCGATTGCCGCACCATAACCTAGCTCTGTATTAAGTCTAACTATCCACTTGCGCGTTATTGGGAAGTATTTGGTGATGCTGTATCGTGCCGTGAAGAAATCGACCTCACTCCCCGGCACCGTTGCGGACAGGAAAATCTGCTGGCGAGTGCCACGACTCGCGAATAGCGCCCGATTCCTGCTGTCATAGGTCCAGCCCGTCAACAATTCGTAGGTATTGAACTGTGTACCAAAAAATACCGCGCCGTTGCCGATGTCCTGAACAAACGGATTGCCATTGTTCGCAACCCAGTCCTGCGCCTGCTTTGTGCTGGACGTCGACGACAGTAACTCAGCGCTCTGGAACGTACCGCCGAAACTCAGCGTTTGAAATTCACTAATAGGATAACCGTAGTCCACTGACGCCCCGGCTGTCGTGGTCGAGAAGTTGGATGTCGCAGCCGTAAATTGGGTGATATCGCGATAGTTAACGCTAAGTGTACGACGAACGCCGTCTATCGTCCGAAACGGATCGGTGTGGGAAATACTGTAGAGCTTTGAGAATTTGCCGGTGTTTATCTCGAGAGCGACACGATTGCCAGTACCAAGAAAATTGGTATGTACGATACTGCCGTTCAACAGCAGCTTTTGTGACTCGGAGTATCCGACACCGCCGGAAAACTGACCGGGCATGCGATACTCAATAGCGAAATCGACATCGACGAGATCAGGGCTGCCGGGCACCGGAACATTCTCGACGTCGACTCTCTCAATATACGGTAATCGCTGCAATCGAATCTTGGAACGATCGATCAGCAAATTAGACAGGTAAGCGCCTTCCAACTGGCGCAACTCGCGGCGTAGCACTTCGTCATCGACTTCCGCTACGCCTTCGAAATTTATGCGACGAACGTATACGCGACTCTTTGCAGTCACGAAAAACGTGATCTCCGCTTCCTTGGTCTCCTCGTCGAGTTCCCACACCGGCTCGACCTCGGCGTTCGCGTAGCCCTCCTCGCCAAGCCGCATCGACATCAATTCGGTGCTGCGCGTGAGCAAGGCCTGGTTAAAAATTGACCCTGGTTGCGCAAGAACCAATCCGCTGAGGAACACTTCGGGGATCACCATCTCGCCGACCAACTTTAGGTCGGACACCGTGTATTGTTCACCTTCTTTGATCGAGATCGTGACGAATATGTCTTTCTTGTTCGGCGATATTGCTACCTGTGTCGACTCGATCGTGAAATCGGCGTATCCACGATCCATATAGTAAGAGCGCAAGATCTCAAGGTCGCCCTCGAGACCCTCTTTCGAATAGCGGTCGTCCTGACGAATCCACGACAACCAGTTGCCTGTGTCGAGCGCAAAGTCTTCGCGGATATCTTTTTCCGAAAAAGTCTCGTTACCAACGATGTTCACCTGGCGAATCTTGGCACGATCCCCTTCTTCAACAGCAATAGATACCCTGACCGTGTTGTTCGGTCGATCAATTACGGTCGGAGTAATCTTCACGGCGTATTTGCCACGATCGTAGTATTGATCGCGCAGGAACATTTCTACGTTGTCGAGAACCGAACGGTCAAATGTACGACCCTTTGCGAGGCCGACGCCGCGCAAGGACTCCATTAGATCTTCGGTCTTGATATCCTTGTTGCCGTCAATATCAAAACTTTCGATCGACGGACGCTCTATCACAACGATCAGGAGCGTATCGCCGTCCCGACGAATTTCGATGTCGTCAAACAGACCTTGCCCATAAAGCGACTTTATGGATTCCTGTATTCGTATCTTGTCGACCGTGTCGCCAATATTGATCGGCAAATAGTTGAAAACCGTGCCTTCCGATATACGTTGCAGGCCCTCTACCCGCATGTCGCGGACGACAAATGCCTCCCCGACGGCGGCGAACAGCGGAACAGCCAACAGAAACATCGCAACGCCGACGGGCAGCACACGCAAGCGCCTGAACTTCAATTTTCGCAGGTCAATCATTCGTCGTTCCCGTAAACCCCCGGGGCTAGCCCAGCATTCTCGCAATATCGTTGTAGAAAGCGAAGCTCATCAGCAAGATCAGAGCCAGTATCCCGGCTTGCTGACCCGCGAGTTGAGCACGGTCGGACATCGGGCTGCCTTTGATCCACTCCACGAGCTGGTACACAATTTGACCGCCATCCAGCACGGGTACCGGCAATAGATTAAGCACGCCGAGGCTGATGCTGACAATCGCCAGAAATCCCAGAAAGTTGCTGACGCCAGCCTGTGCGGATGCACCGGCAAACTGGGCAATATTGATCGGTCCGCTGATATTCTTGATTGAGACCTCACCCGTCACCATTCGACCGAGCATTCGTAGCGTAAACATTGTTGATGTCCACATCCGTGCCGTCGCCTGGCTGACGGATTCCAGTGGTCCGAATTTACGCAAATAGAAGTAGTCCGTGGTGTTGGCAGCGGCGCTGACACCGAGCAAACCAATGCGCTGCCCATCGCGCATGTCCGAGCCAATTACTACATTAATTCGCAATATTTCAGTACCACGCTCGACTATGAGCACGACAGCCTTGTCCGGCCGCGCAGCGACTACGTCGCGCAAGTCGCTGAAGCTGGAAATCACCTCGCCATCGATTTCGACGAATTGATCACCCGTTTTAATACCGGCAGTCTCCGCTGCGCCACCCCTTGCGACCTCGCCAACAATGGCTGGCGGCTGCCAGGGTTTGAAGCCCAGACCATCGAAAAGCATTCCGGGCTCGGTCAGGCTCGTTGCATTTTCACCGACGTCAATGGTTGCCCAACGCTGACCTCCAGCCTCATCTTCAAGACGCAATGCTACCTGACCATCGGCAATTATGCCGTCCAGCATCGCCACAAGCGCCGATTCCCAGTCCGGAGTCTCGGTGTCGCCGACAGCGATGATCCGATCACCGAAAGCAAGGCCCGCATCCGCCGCAAGTGTCCCGGGCTCGATGTCGCCGATTGCCGGCCGCAATGTCGGCACTCCATAGACGAAGAGTGCCCAGTAGGCCAGGACCGCGAACAGGAAATTGAACAACGGTCCGGCAAGCAAGACAGCAACTCTCGCCGGGATTGGGCGGTGATTGAATGCCCTGCCCTCATCATGAACGTCGACCGGGCCTTCGCGTCCGTCCAGAAAACGCACGTAACCGCCGAGCGGTATCGCCGAAATACAATACTCGGTACGGTCTTCGCCGGCACCAACCCACGTCCAGATTGGTTTACCGAAACCGATTGAAAACCGCAGGACTTTCATGCCCAGCCAGCGACCGACAATGTAATGCCCGTACTCGTGAACCGCGACCAGAACGCTGATCGCCACGATGAATGCGAGAAGACTGTTTATTGCGTTACCCATAGCTAGCTGTTTTCTCTGACAAACTTCAGCATCTTAGGTGCCAGCTTATTAACTAATACTGAACCCGTCATCAGTTCAGCCCCGTCCAGCTCAGCCCAAGGGCGAAAACGGGCGCGGCCGCGGCCACGCTGTCGACCCGATCCAATACTCCGCCGTGGCCAGGAAACAATGTGCCGCTATCTTTTAAGCCCGCTGTGCGCTTGAACATGCTCACAGTCAGGTCGCCGACGATCGACACGCCGGCGACGCCCATGCTAAACGGAATCAGTACAGCCAGGTCTGCTTCGAACCAAAAGCTTCGGGCCCAGACCAATATCGCAACCAGCACGAGCCCGCCGATAACGCCTTCCCACGTTTTTCCCGGGCTGATACCTGGTGCCAGCTTCACTCGGCCAAACTGCTTGCCAGCGAAGTACGCACCGACGTCCGCCGCCCACACGATGAGAAGAACAAAGAGCAGCAGGGACGGCGCTGTCTGGTAAAGCAGAACCAGCGCTGCGTACATCGGAATGAGAACAAGCACGCCGGATAACCAGCGGACGATTGCGGGAATCGGCGTGGGGAACAAAAACGTCCAAATGAGTGCAACCAGCCACCAGATGACCGCAAGTTGCAAGATTCGCTCGACACCATCTGGCCAGATCATTCCGACCACGGCCATCAACGCCGCGATGAATATGACGTAGAAAATTCTTGCCAGCACTGAATGGGCGCCTATGAGTCCCGACCATTCCCACGCTGCAGCAAGTATAAGGAGTGCAATAACGAATTCGGCGACCATCGGCGGCACAAGGAACAGCACCACGCCGAGAATCGCGATGGAAATTACTGCCGTGATAATGCGTTGCTTCAACATTCGGCCGCCTTCATTTGATCGCCCGTGTGACCGAAGCGCCGCTGACGCCGCGCGAAGTAATCGAGCGCTTTGTCGAATTCGGCCTCGTCGAAGTCGGGCCACAGCGTATCGCAGAACCAGAGTTCCGCATAGGCAAGATTCCAGAGCAGGAAATTGCTAATTCGTTGCTCCCCACCCGTTCGAATCAACAGATCCGGATCGGGTACGCCCGCAAGTTGCATACTGCTCGTGAGCAACTTTTCGTCAATATCCTTTACATGAATATCGCCAACGACCACCTTGACCGCGACACGCCGCGCCGCTTCGACGATATCCCAGCGACCGCCGTAGGCCACGGCGACGATGAGATGCAAGCCGTCGTTACCAGCCGTATGGGCCTCAGCTGCTTCAATTTTTCGTACCATTCCCTTGCTCAGGCGAGCACGATCGCCAATGAATTCGAGCCGTACATTGTTACGATGCAACTCCTCGACTTCTCGTTGCAGTGCTTCCACAAAAAGGCCCATCAGGCGGCTAACCTCCTCCGCCGGCCGGCTCCAGTTTTCGCTACTGAAGGCGAACAATGTCAAGTGCTGGACACCTTTGAGCGCCGCTTGCTCGACAGTCGCGCGTACCGACTTCACGCCGGCGCGATGCCCGCTGTGACGGCGTTTGCCGCGCTCACGTGCCCAACGCCCGTTTCCATCCATGATGACGGCGACGTGTACAGGAATATTAGATTCAGTAGACAACAGACCCTGCACTCAGATTTCCATCAAATCACTTTCTTTCTCGGCCAGGACCTGGTCGATCTCCGCGACATACTTGTCTGTAATAACCTGAATTTCATCTTCGCCTCGATGCTCATCATCTTCACCAATCATCTTTTCCTTGAGGAGATCCTTGATGTCGCTGATTGCATCGCGCCTGATATTGCGAACGGCAATTCGCGCGCCCTCCGCTTCACTGCGAACCACTCGAATCATGTCCTTACGACGCTCCTCGGTTAGTGGCGGCAACGGCACACGAATCACAGTCCCGGCTGACGCCGGATTGAGGCCGAGGTCGGAATTCATTATCGCTTTCTCGATGACCCCTACCATGTCTTTTTCCCAGGGCGTTACTGTCAGGGTTCGCGAATCTTCGACACCGACATTCGATACCTGCTTCAGGGGTACTTCGCTGCCGTAGTAAGCAACGGTAATATGATCGAGCAGGCTCGTGTGCGCACGACCGGTTCGAATTTTGGTCATGTCCTGTTTGAGCGCGGCGACGCTTTTTGACATTCGGTCGCCAGCGTCTTTTTTGATCTCATCCAACACGTTTTTGCACCCCTGCTCTCTTTAGTTATGCGCAAATCAGCGAGCCAACATTTTCCCCGGACATCGCCTCAACCAATGCATTCGGCTGTGTCAGGTCGAATATACGCAACGGCAGATTGTTATCCCTGCACATGACAACCGCAGTCGCGTCCATGACACCTAGCTTGTCGGCAATGACCTGATCGTAAGAAACTGTTTCAAATTTCTTGGCACCCGGATTTCCAACCGGATCGGAGTCATACACTCCGTCGACCATTGTCGCCTTGAGCAGCACGTCGGCACCAATCTCGATGGCGCGCAGACTTGCCGCTGTATCCGTCGTAAAAAATGGATTGCCGGTACCGGCCGCCAGAATGACAACCCTGCCTTTCTCGAGATGCCTGACCGCTCGGCGCCGAATATAGTCTTCGCAAACTTCATGAATTTGCAGTGCCGACATGACACGCGCATAGACATCGATAGATTCGAGCGCGTCCTGAATCGCAAGCGCGTTCATGACGGTCGCGAGCATGCCCATATAGTCGCCAGTCACTCGATCCATACCGGAGCGCGCCAACCCGGCGCCGCGAAAAATATTGCCGCCACCGATAACAATTGCGATCTCGACACCGGCCTTTCCCGCCGTCGCAATCTCCGTGGCAAGGCGCTGAATGACTTTCGGCTCAATGCCATAGTCCAGCTGACCCATAAGCGCCTCTCCGCTCAACTTCAGCAGGACTCGACGGTACGGGGCCGGACTTTCACTCATGCGATTTCACTCCATTTTGCTGATTGCCGCCGGGCATGGCCGGGCCGCATACGATTCTAACTTATTCAAGCCTCTAGGTAATTTCAAATCAAAGAGTTATGAGGTCTTATTCAGAATCCTTGTCGCCTTTTTCCTTCGCGTCATCGATCTGTTTCTTTACCTCGTCCGCAAAGTTCTCAACTTTCTTCTCAATGCCCTCGCCCACCTCGAATCGCGTGAATGACACAACCTTCGCGTCTGAGTCGCTCAGCAGAGTCCCCACCGTCACATCCGGATCCTTGACGAATGGCTGACCAACAAGCGTGATTTCCTTGAGGAACTTGGCAACACGACCGTTGACGATCTTCTCGACAATCTCCGCCGGCTTGCCGGATTCCTGTGCCTGCTCGGTAAGGATTTGCCGCTCTTTTTCGAGCGTTTCGGCCGGCACGCCGGACTCGTCGATACAACGCGGGTTGATTGCCGCAACGTGCATCGCGATATTACGAGCGAGTTCTTCATCGCCCCCATCGAGTGCGACTACGGCGGCGATCCTGGCGCCGTGCGTGTAAAAAGAAATCGGACCGCTACTGTTTACCTGTGCAATACGGCGGACCGAAATATTTTCGCCTACTTTTGCGATCAGTTCGGTGCGCGCGCCCTCGACGGATCGGCCGTCTGCGAGTGACTCACTGGCGAACGCCTCGACATCGTTTTGGCCCGAGGCTAGCGCAGCATCCGCAATCGCATTGACGAAAGTGAGAAAGTTCTCATCTTTCGCGACAAAATCCGTCTCGGAGTTCACTTCGACAATAACTGCCTTGCTTCGCGTCGCTTTGACGACCACGCGACCATCGGCCGCGACACGACCCGCCTTTTTGTTTGCCAATGCCTGCCCCGACCGGCGCAGGTGTTCGACCGCGCCATCCATGTCGCCACTGCTTTCGACGAGCGCTTTCTTGCACTCCATCATGCCGGCGCCGGTACGATCACGGAGCTCTTTCACCATTGATGCACTAATAGACATCACATACGTTCCTCTTGAATTCAGTCGCTACTCGCTGTCGTCAGCGGCTTTTGCCGTCGTTTTTTTGGCGACCTTCTTTGTAGCTTTCTTGGCGGTCTTCTTTTTGGCCGTTTTTTTGGCGGCTGGCTTGTCTTTGCTTGCCATGCCCTTTGCCTCTTTCTTGTCGCCCGACTTCACCTTCGGTTTCGCCGCAGTCTTCGCCTTCGGTTTCTCCTCGGCCTGCTCTTCGACTTTGGCCTCAGGTTTCTCCTCGAGCTTCTCTTCGGCCTTGGCCTCAGGTTTCTCCTCGAGCTTCTCTTCGACTTTGGCCTCAGGTTTCGCCTCGAGCTTCTCTTCGACCTTGCCCTCAGGTTTCGCCTCGAGCTGCTCTTCGGCCTTGGCCTCAGGTTTCTCCTCGAGCTTCTCTTCGACTTTTGCCTCAGGTTTCGCCTCGAGCTTCTCTTCGGCCTTGGCCTCAGGTTTCTCCTCAACCTTCTCTTCATCCGCGGCCTTTCTCGGCGTCGCTTTATTCTTTACTGACGCCTTCTTGGCGGGTCGGCGCGATGTCTTCTTTTTGCGGCCAGTCCTCTTCTTGACGTTACCTTCCGCGTCAAGTTCAACGAACTCGTCTTCTCCCAACGCAACCTCAGGCAAGGAGGACTTGCCGTCGAGCACCGCATCTGCAACCAATGCCGAATACAACTCGATAGCGCGCATTGCGTCATCGTTGCCAGGTATGACGTAGTCAACGCCCTCCGGCGAGCAATTTGTATCAACGATCGCGACGACAGGAATACCGAGTTTCTGGGCTTCGCGAATTGCGATGTCCTCATGATCGACATCAACAACGAACATGACGTCCGGAAGCGATTTCATCTCCTTGATTCCCCCGAGGCTACGCTCGAGCTTTTCCTGCTCGCGGCTCAGGCCGAGCACTTCTTTCTTGGTCAGGCCGTCAAATGCACCGTCTTCCGCCATCTGCTCGAGCGTAATCAGGCGTTTGACCGACTGACGAATCGTCTTGTAGTTGGTTAGCATGCCGCCAAGCCAGCGTTGGCACACGAACGGCATCTCACAACGGACCGCGTTCTCCCGAACCGCATCGCGCGCTGCACGCTTGGTGCCGACGAAGAGGACCGTGCCACCATCGGCGACCGTCGCCTTGACGAACGCGCCAGCTTCGCGCGCCATCGGCAGGCTCTTCTCAAGGTTGATGATATGAATTTTGTTTCGTCGGCCGAAGATGTAGGGCGCCATCTTCGGGTTCCAGAAACGGGTCTGATGACCAAAATGCACGCCAGCCTCTAGCATCTGGCGCATGGTAACGTCTGCCATGATAGTTCTCCGGGTTAGGCCTCCGCTTGCCCCAGCCCGCAACCCCTTTATATACGGGGCACCCAGCGGGATGTGACGACAAGCGTGTGGATTAATTGCCTCTTGGGCGCGCGCTTTATACCATAGCCGGCCGCGACCAACAACGCATTGAGCCGCCCTTTTTTTGCGGCTCGACTCCGGAAAATTCTATGACTGTGACGATAAAAACTGCTGAAGAGCAAGAAAAAATGCGCATTGCCGGTCGCCTGGCCTCGGAAGTCCTCGACATGATTGGGGATTATGTAAAACCGGGTGTCTCGACCAATGAACTCGACCGAATTTGCCACGAATTCATCACTGACGGACAGGAAGCCATACCCGCCCCGCTCAACTATCGTGGCTTCCCGAAGTCGATCTGCACCTCGATCAATCACGTCGTTTGCCACGGTATTCCGGCTGACAAGACCCTCAAGAGCGGCGATGCTGTCAATATCGACATCACCGTGATCAAGGACGGTTTTCATGGCGATACCAGCCGTATGTTTTTAGTCGGAAAACCGAAAATCCAGGCGGAGCGCCTGGCCCGGGTTGCGTTTGAGGGCATGTGGCTGGGCATTGAGGAAATCGCCCCTGGCAAGCACCTGGGCGACATCGGCGCTGCTATTCAGACGCACATAGAGAAAAACCGTTTCTCTGTCGTGCGTGAGTACTGCGGACACGGCATCGGCCGGGTATTCCATGAGGACCCGCAAGTCCTTCACTACGGCCATCGGGGCGGTGGCATGGAACTCAGGGCAGGTATGACACTGACCGTCGAACCGATGGTCAATGCCGGCAGCCGGCACGTGAAGCTGCTCAATGACGGCTGGACCGTCGTTACCAAGGACCACAGCCTGTCGGCCCAGTGGGAACACACGGTGCTGATCACCGATACTGGCTACGAGGTCCTGACGCTTGGTGCAGACGCCAGATAGCAAAAACGGGCGGGATACCCTCAAGGCAGCCGGCGAGGCCCTGAAGCGCCGCTTTCTCGACGGTGAATCGGTCGTTGAGCTGGTTCATGAGCGGGCGCGTATCGTCGACCGCGTTTTGATCGATCTTTGGCATGAGCAAGCCGGCGAATTGACGGGCAAAGTCGCGCTGGTCGCGGTCGGCGGCTTTGGCCGCGGTGAGCTGCACCCCTTCTCCGATGTCGACATCATGCTCCTGCTGCCCCAGCGCTTTGACAAGCGTGGCAACGAATGCATCGCCGCATTCGTGACCTCACTGTGGGATGTCGGCCTCGAAATAGGCCATAGCGTTCGTACCATCAAGCAATGTCAAAAGGAGGCGAGCGCCGATCTCACCGTTGCTACGACACTTATGGAGGCGCGCCTGATCGACGGCCCAAGTGGGCTGTTTGAAAAGATGGAAAAGGCGGTTGCGCCGGATCAAATCTGGCCCTCGGACCTGTTTTTCGAGGAAAAACGCAAGGAACAGATCGCTCGCCATTTTCGCTACGATGACACGGCCTACAAGCTCGAGCCCAACGTCAAGGGGAGCCCGGGCGGCCTGCGCGACATACAGATGATCGGCTGGGTCGCAAAACGACATTTTGGCTGTAACACCTTCGATGAGTTGGTTGATCACAAGTTCCTGACGGCAGGACAACTCACCCGGCTACACGACGGACAGGCATTCCTTTGGCGCATAAGGTTCGCGTTGCACGTTTTGACGGGTCGGCGGGAAGATCGCATTCTTTTCGACCACCAGATCAAACTTGCCAGCATGCTCGGCTATGAAGACGCGACTTACACGCTTGCTGTCGAGCAGTTGATGCAGCGCTACTACCGCACGGTAATGGATCTCTCGCGGTTAAATGAAATGCTGCTGCAGCTCTTCGATGAGGCGATCCTGATGGATCCCGATGCAGACCCTGAACCTCTCAATGAGCGTTTCCAGGTAAAAAACGGATTTTTGCAGACCGTAAGCGACGAGGTATTCGCCAACGAGCCGTCCGCTCTTCTCGAGCAGTTTGTGCTGCTGCAACAGCACCCGGATATTCGCGGTGTCAGCGCACCTACGATCGGCCTGATCAAACGCAACCTGCACCTGATCGATGAGGAATTTCGACAAAACCCGCGTAACCACCGGCTGTTCCTTTCAATCCTGCGCGCACCCGCAGGTGTCACGCACGGGCTCCGGCGAATGAATCTGTACGGCGTACTCGGTCTGTACCTGCCGGCGTTTGGCCGTATTGTCGGGCGCATGCAGTACGACCTCTTCCACGCGTATACGGTCGATGAACACACCTTGTTTGTCGTCAGTAACCTGCGGCGATTCGCGTTGGGCCGCTTCGACCATGAATATCCGTACTGTAGTCGCATCATGCAGCGGGTAGAGAAACCCGAAATCGCGTACCTGTCCGGCCTCTTTCACGACATCGCGAAAGGCCGCGGCGGTGATCACTCCGAGCTGGGCGCAGTTGACGCCGAGTCCTTCTGCCTTGAGCACGGACTGGGGCAATACGACGCGCGCACTGTTGCCTGGCTCGTAAAGAATCACCTGGCCCTGTCGAAAACAGCGCAGAAAAAGGACATCGGTGACCCTGATGTCATTAATGAGTTTGCCGCACTTGTCGGTGATCAGGCGCATCTGGATTACCTGTACATATTGACAGTCGCCGATGTGCGTGGCACGAACCCCAAACTCTGGAACTCATGGAAAGCCACGTTGTTTCGCGATCTGTACGATTTGACGTCACTCGCGTTGCGCCGTGGTCTCGAGGATCCGATTGATCGGGGGCAACTGATTCTCGAAAAGCATCAGCAGGCTCGCGAGTCGCTGCACGAGGCCGGCGTCAGTGACGACAGGATCGATGCCGTGTGGGCGCTGCTCGACGAGGACTACTTCATTCGCCACAAGAGCCATGAAATCGTCTGGCACACCAAATGGCTGGCCGGCGCCGACATTGATTCCGAGGTCGGTCTCGTTGACGTGCGACGTCAGCCAGGCGGCGACGGCGTCGAGGCAGTACTGTATACACCAAGGGCGCATCACACATTCGCCCACGCGACCGCCATCGTCGACGAGCTGGGAATGACGATCCTCGACGCCAGGATCGCCGCACTACTGAACAACTACAGCCTCGACACCTTTATTTTTATAGAGCTCGACGAGCGGATCGATACTGATGACTCACGGATTGACAAGATTCGTCGCTCGCTGGCGCGCGTAATCACTGCGGCGGGCGAGGACGTTGCGGAGGTTACGCGTGCGGTACCGCGACAGGCGCGAATGTTCAAGACTCAAACTGTTGTAGACTTCGTCGCGTCGTCAAAGCAGGATCGGACGATAATGGAACTTGTCGCAGCTGATCGGCCCGGTCTATTGAGCGTGGTAGGGCAAACCTTTATAAAGCACGGCGTCGACATTCAGACCGCCAAGATCATGACGATCGGTGAACGCGCTGAGGACGTCTTTTACATCACTGACGAGTTTGGATCGCCACTTGGCGATGAGGCCAAACAGCGGCTTCGCGATGACCTGGTCCGGAAACTCGACACAATCGCCGCCAATCATGGCGACCGGAAATAAATATGCAGGAATTAATAGAATCAGCTTTCGATAACGGTATTGATACCGTCGATGCGGCAAAACTGAAAGATGCAGTGGCGGAAGCCATATTATTGCTTGATACGGGCAAGGCGCGGGTCGCAGAACCTGGCGATAACGGCTGGCACGTCAAGCAATGGTTAAAAAAGGCCGTACTGCTCAGTTTTCGCCTGCGGGACAACAGCGTCATTAACGCCGGGTACACGCGCTTCTACGACAAGGTAGCGATGAAGTACGCAGATCACACCGCGGAAGATTTCGAAAACGACGGTGTACGCGTCGTGCCGGATGCGATCGTTCGCAAAGGCGCCTACGTCGCGAGCAATGTCGTCTTGATGCCGAGCTTCGTGAACATCGGCGCCTATGTCGATAGCGGCACTATGGTCGACACCTGGGCGGCGGTTGGCAGTTGCGCGCAAATCGGCAAGAACGTGCACTTGTCTGGTGGGGTTGGTATCGGTGGCGTATTGGAGCCGGTACAGGCCGGCCCGACGATCATCGAGGATGACTGCTTTATCGGTGCACGCTCGGAGGTTGTTGAAGGTGTCATTGTTGGCAAAGGCTCGGTTATTTCAATGGGCGTCTATATCGGGCAAAGCACGAAAATTTACGACCGCGAAACCGGCGAAGTCAGTTACGGCTATGTACCGCCTGGCTCAGTGGTCGTATCCGGCAACCTTCCATCTGCCGACGGAAAATACTCGCTGTACTGTGCTGTAATAGTGAAACATGTTGATGCAAAGACCCGTGCAAAAACGGGCCTGAACGAACTTTTGAGAAGCGCTGAATAATCTTGGGAGCCCGTCGTTGGAGCCCGCCGTGCGGGCGATTACCGAATGGAGATTAACTTGCTGACGGTTTACGGAATAAAAAGCTGCGACACGTGCAGGAAGGCACGCAAATATCTCGCGGACAAAAATATTGAACATACGTTTCATGACGTACGTGACGATGGTCTCAACATCCAGATGCTGGAGCGCTGGTCCAACCGAATCAGCTGGGAGACGCTGCTCAACAGACAAAGCCTCACCTGGCGAAAGATTCCCGAGGTGGATCGCGGCAATATGGGCAGGGACAAGGCGCTCGCCACAATGATCGACAATCCGACACTCGTCAAGCGCCCCGTGTTTGAACACGACGACTACATTGCTGTGGGCTTTTCCGAAAAGCGATTCGGGGATTTTCTGAAGCGCATCGCTTAGCTGCGAATGTCGGCGCGACCTGTTGAAAAAATTCCTGGTCAACATGCGGACAACTGGTTTGCGTCCGGAAGCAGTCGATCCAGTATTACGATCACCGCCATAGAAAACGGCTGCAGATGAGCCATTGCAAACAGACGGCACTGTCCATTCGCATCAGTCAAAGCGCTGATTGTGACCCAAAGCGATCATTGCCCTCGCAATCGGCCCTGCGTGTTAAGTTTGCTGTCCGTGATATCCAATCCATACTTGATTTCATGGGTGCCGCATGCGGCACTATGGGGTTCCAATGACCGAGGAGAGAAAAATGAAGAAACTAATTCTTGCGCTATTGCTTTGCCTACCGGTGGCCGCTTCCGCTGAGTACATGGACGTCATCGAGTTCAAGCTGCTTGACGGATGCTCGTTTGACAAATACATGGAGATCGTCAACGACTTCAACAGCGATTGGGGTGAGGCAAACGGCTATACGGCGCGTGTGGCGATGCCGATACAAAGTGACAACCTAGTGTCAATGTACTGGCTTGGAACAACGAAGGACGCCGCAACTTTTGGCAAAGTGTGGGATACATGGCGTAATGCGCTAAGTGATCCGGATTCAACGCCGTCAAAGCTATGGGCGCGTTTTCTGGAGTGCGAAGTCAACGTCAGCAGGCGAGGGTACGACATTTACTGAGCCCGTGAGTCGATAAGAAACAACGATAGGCGGTGAGCGTAAGTTCATCGCCTTTTTCGTATTTCAGTCAAACCCAACCCGATGTCCGGTTCTCGCCAA
>CAYLTW010000002.1:63372-78454 GCA_964386735.1 uncultured Woeseiaceae bacterium | reverse complement strand
GTCAGTAGCCGTCGTCCCGGTAACCACTCAATTCCTCGTCGCTGAAGGCAACGCCGAGGCCGAGGGCAATGCGGTTCACGAAGTTGAAGTATGACGTGATGAGCGTGATATCGAGGATATCGTTATCACTCAGGCCGACGGCACGCAATTCGCCAAGATCAATCTCCGTCATCGCTCCGGGTGCGGTCGTCAGCTTTTCGGCATGCCGAACGATATTGCTCAAACGAGGTTCGAGCGTTTCGAGTCCGTCCGCGCTCGACAACAGCGCCAACGTTTCTTCGTCCTTGATGTAGCGACGCAACGCTTCGGCATGGTGTTTCACGCAGTACGCACAATCATTGTTCGCGGAGACAACGACAGCGATCGCTTCGCGTTCCGCACGGCTGAGCCCTGACTTGCCGAACATGATCGTCATGTACAAATCGAGATGATTGCCCATCGCACCGGGGTTCAGGCTGTGCACCTTAAGTATGTTGGAAACCTTGCCGCGCTTTTCGATCAGTTGCGCATAGATTTCGGCGAGTTTGCCCTCGGCGTCATCAATTTCGATTTCTTTAATCCAGGACATGAAGTCTTACTCAGGTGGCGAAAAGTTGTGACGCGTCGGCGAAACTCTTGAATTCGAGCGCATTGCCCGACGGGTCGTGCAGAAACATTGTGGCTTGCTCTCCCACTTCTCCTTTGAAGCGGACACGCGGCGCGATCAGAAAATCGCAATTCGCATTTTCAAGGCGATCGGCGAGGGTCTGCCAGTCGTCCATGGCGAGAACCACGCCGAAATGTCTGGCGGGTACCTTGTCCCCGTCGACCGGGTTGGTGCCCACGCCGCTATCGTGCTCGTCGACGAGGTGCAAACTCACCTGGTGGCCATAGAAATTCAGGTCAACCCAGCGTTCAGCGCTCCGTCCAGTACCGCAGCCAAGCACGCCGCAATAGAATTCGCGCGCGGCATCGATGTCGTGCACGGGTACGGCAAGGTGAAAAGGTTTGAGTGTGTCATCCATGCTCGCCTCCCAGCCAGTCTCGTGGCTTGAGATAATCGGTGTACAGTGCTTCCTCGGGCGAGCCCGGCTCCGGCTGCCAGTTGTATTCCCAGCGCACCGTTGGCGGCAACGACATCAAAATCGACTCGGTTCGACCACCTGACTGCAGTCCAAAAACCGTACCGCGATCATATATCAGGTTGAACTCAACGTAACGGCCGCGTCGATACAATTGAAAATCTCTCTGCCGTTCGCCAAACGGGTGTTTCCGGCGCCGTTTGACAATCGGCGCGTACGCCGGAATGAAGCTGTCACCGACTGATCGCAGGAACGAGAAACTATCCTCGAAGCCGGGCTCGTTCAAATCATCGAAAAACAATCCGCCTACTCCGCGGGTTTCATTACGGTGTTTGAGAAAGAAGTATTCGTCGCACCACTGCTTGTAACGCGAGTAGCAGTCGTCGCCAAACGGATCGCAAGCGGCCTTCGCCACTTCGTGCCATTCAATAACATCCTCGGGAAACGGATAATACGGCGTCAGGTCGTAGCCACCGCCAAACCACCAGGCAGGATTGCTGTCATCATTCCCGGCCGTAAAAAAACGGAAGTTGGCATGCGTCGTCGGCACGTAAGGGTTGTATGGATGCAGGACGAGCGAAACGCCGACGGCCTGGAAACTCTGGTCTGCGAGATCAGGTCGCGTCTTCGTTGCCGATGGCGGAAGTTTCGAGCCGAAAACGTGCGAAAAATTGACGCCGGCCTGTTCGAATACACGACCGTTCTTGAGGACGCAGCTGCGACCACCGCCTCCACCGTCACGGTTCCACTCATCGAGGTGAAAGGACTCCTTGCCGTCGAGGTACTCGAGTTCCGCAACGATTCGGTTCTGCAGAGACAGCAGGTAGTTTAAAACTTCGTCGATTTGGCTCATTGGGTTCCTGGTCGCAACAGCTTGCCGTCTGCCAGGCTACGTATCTCCGAAGGTCCGGCAGCCGGGCCGCATTCCCCGGGTACCACATAGTCTACTAGAGCCCCGAAGGTACGCAGAAGCGTAATACGATTTCGTACCACCGGCCTGCCGGAGAGATTTGCACTCGTCGAGGTGATCGGCGACCCAACCTGCCTGCAAATAGCGGCCGCAACGGCGTTACTTGTCAGGCGTATCGCAATTCCGGCGTGATCGCCGCGCAGCAGCGATTCCACTTTGGGTCCGGCCGTCGCGATCCAGGTAACCGGTCGAGTGGGCTCCGGCAGTGGTAGCTGCCCGAGGTCGGTATCGCCCACCCAGCCGTGGAACTGGGATGGCTCGGCAGCGATCAGTATCAGGCCCTTCGCCGGATCGCGCTGCTTGATCTCCAGCAAGCGCGCCAGTGCCTGCGAATCATCGGGCATGCATCCCAGCCCGAATACGCCTTCCGTCGGATAGGCGATCACCCCGCCACCGAGCAACGCGTCGGCGGCGCGATTGATCGACAAATTCATTTGGCCGCTTTCTTCGTTTTCTTCTTTTTGGCCTTTTTCCTGACCTTCTTCTTGGTGGCTTTTTTCTTGCTTGCCGTTTTCTTCTTCGCGACCTTTTTCTTGCTGCGGCGGCCACGCAATGGGGCAGCCGCAAGCAGTTCGATGCACTCTTCCAGCGTTAGCGACTTTGGCTCGCGGTCTTTCGGTACGCGTGCATTTTTGGCTTTGTCGGTGATGTAGGGGCCGTAGCGGCCGTTTAGCACCTGGATGCCCTGTTCTTCGAAGTCCTGAATAATGCGGTTCGCATCCTCAATCTTCTTCAGTTCAATAAGCTCGAGCGCCCGTGGCAACTCGATCGAATACGGGTCGTCTTCCTTGATTGACACATACTTGTCGCCATAGCGTACGTAAGGACCAAATCGGCCGATGCTGGCGGAGACCGGCAGGCCGTCCGGTGTTTCGCCGAGCTTGCGTGGCAGTTTGAACAGCTCGAATGCGTCCTCGAGCGAAATGTCGTTCATCTTCTGGCCGGGACGCAGGCCGGCAAACTTCGGCTTATCTTCGTCGTCTTTGGTACCGATCTGGACAAACGGGCCGTAACGACCCATGCGTACCGTGACCGGTTTGCCGCTTTTCGGATCAATGCCAAGTTCGCGTGCCTGTGCAACCTGTTCGCGCGTTACCGAGCTTTCCTTCTCCTCGCAAAGTTTGTGAAACGGTTTCCAGAAGTTGTCGAGAAGTGGGATCCAGTCTTTTTCGCCGAGCGAGACGGCATCGAGATCGTCTTCGAGACGCGCTGTAAAATCATAGTCGACATACTGTGTGAAGTGATCGGTCAGGAACCCCGTGACGATGCGGCCGATGTCCGTCGGAATGAAGCGCTTGGCATCCATCTCGACGTATTCCCGGTTCTTGAGCGTCATGATGATGCTCGCGTAGGTCGACGGCCGGCCAATGCCGTATTCCTCGAGCGTTTTGACGAGGCTCGCCTCGGTAAAGCGTGGCGGCGGCTCCGTAAAGTGCTGTTCCGGCCGCAGTTCGTCGAGCTTTATAATGTCGCCCTCGCCGACTTCGGGTAGCAGGCGGTCGCCTTCGTCATCCTTGTTGTCGTCCCGGCCTTCCTGGTACACGGCCATGAAGCCGGGTACAACCAGCACGGAACCGTTGGCACGGAAGCGGTGGCCGTCATCGTCGGGTCCGGCGGCAAGATCGATTGCAACGGTATCAAACACGGCCGGAATCATCTGGCAGGCCATCGTGCGTTTCCAGATCAACGAATACAGTTTCATTTGATCTGCATCCAGCGCGCCTTTGAGCGACTCCGGTGTGTGCCTTACGGAGGTCGGCCGCACGGCTTCGTGCGCTTCCTGGGCGTTTTTCGACTTGGTCTTGAACTGGCGCGGCTCGTCCGGCACGTTTTCCTTGCCGTAGCGCTCGGCGATGACTTCGCGTATTTCATCGACGGCTACCGTGGCCAGAGTCACCGAATCCGTGCGCATGTAGGTAATGAGACCGACATTGCCTTCGCCGGATAGCTCAATGCCTTCATAAAGTTTTTGTGCAACGCGCATCGTACGCTGCGTATTGAATCCCAATTTGCGCGAGGCTTCCTGCTGCAGCGTTGACGTAGTAAAGGGTGCCGTCGGATTGCGGCGTCGCTGACGCTTGGTAACGGCCAGGGTCTTGAGTTCGCCGCGAGCGGCAGCGAGGACAGTTTTCTCGACTTCACGGGCAGCGTCTTCGTTCTCAAAACTGAATTGCTCGACTTTTTCTCCCCGGTAGGAAGTGAGCCGTGACAGAAACGGTTGCTCGTTCTTGCTGACGTCTGCTTCGATCGTCCAGTATTCACGCGCTTTGAATGCTTCGATCTCAAGCTCGCGTTCTACGATCATTCTAAGCGCCGGGCTCTGTACGCGCCCGGCTGACAGGCCGCGCTGCACTTTCTTCCACAATAACGGCGAAAGATTGAAGCCCACGAGGTAATCGAGCGCGCGTCGCGCTTGTTGTGCACCGACGAGATCGCCCGATATCTTGCGCGGATTATTTATCGCGTCATTAACCGCATGCTTCGTGATTTCGTGGAAAACGACTCGATGCACCGGCTTGTCGTCCAGAACTTTCTTTTCCCGGAGCAATTCGACCAGGTGCCAGGCAATTGCCTCGCCCTCACGGTCCGGGTCGGTCGCGAGATACAGCGCGTCCGCTTTCTTGAGTGCCTTTATGATGGCGTTGACGTGTTTTTCGTTGCGTTCGATAACCTGGTATTTCATTGCGAAGCCGTTGGCTGTATCAACCGCGCCCTCTTTGGGGACCAGGTCGCGCACATGGCCATACGAAGCCAGTACCTCGAAATCTTTGCCGAGGTACTTCTCGATAGTCTTCGCCTTCGCAGGCGATTCAACGATAACCAGGTTCTGTGACATAGCTCTTAAATGAAAAACCGCAGGCAGTGCCGCGGTTCTATTACTTGCTTGGCCGCGGCGTGTCAAGAAATCGCGTATTCCGGGTAGCGCGCGGCGCCTGATTTCAGACGCTAGTGAGTAAGCCCGGTGTTCTCCTCAAACACGAGGTCCTCCATGCGCGCGTAAGCGTGTTCCTGCCCCGGTTGACTGAACAGGACCATGAGCACAACCCATTTGATTTGCTCGACATCTATGTCATGCGTTTCGAGCGCAAGCAGCCTGTCGATAAGGATTTCCCGCTGCGGCGGTGACAGAATTCCGATCTGCTCGAGGTAAGTGATATAGCCGCGACAAGGGGAGTCGAGACGCACGAGTTCAAGATCGTTAAAAATTCGGGTTCCGTGCGCGGTTTGCGCATTGAATGTCAGATTGTCCTGATGTTCTGTCAGGCCGTCGAGCCACTCGAGGGCGCGATCAATCTCCGCATCGCCAAAACCGGCTTTCGACAGTTCCAGGCGAAGCTCATGCTGATCGGGTTCGGGTTCTTCTTCGGCGTCGATGTAAGTGTCAAACAGGTACATCAGTACGTCGAGTACGTTTTCTTTCATGCCTGGAGCGGCTCCCTTTCCATGTTGGCTGGCCCGCGACTATCGTTAACTGGATTATTGGCTCAATGGAGCAGAGCGTATCGTCCGCCGGACAACTTCTCGATCTTTCCGTCTAACTCCAGAATAAGAAGCATGGAGGAAACCTGATCGATCGTCAATCCGGAGCGTTCGACCAGTTGGTCAATGGCGGTTGGGTCGTGACTCAGGCTGCTTCGCAGTTTTACATACTCGCCATCGTCGCACTCGCTCACCGCTTGCTTGAGCGTTGATTCCACAGAGGTTTGTAGTATGTGGCCCGCGAGGGGAGCAAGCTCGGCCATAATATCGTCTGCCGATTCGACGAGTTTTGCACCGTCCCGAAGCAACTGGTGGCAACCGCGTGCCAGCGGATTATGGATAGAACCGGGCAACGCGAACACCTCCCTGCCCTGCTCGGCGGCGAGGCGCGCGGTTATCAACGAACCGCTGCGGCGGGCGGCCTCAACGACGAGTGTTCCCAGGCTAAGGCCGCTGATGAGCCGGTTGCGTTGTGGGAAATAGGGCCGCAAGGGCGGAGCGCCCGGCGGGTATTCACTAACCAGGGCGCCGTTGGCGATGATCGCCTCAGCGAGCTCGCGGTTCGACGGCGGGTAGACCGTGTCGATGCCGTGGCCAAGGAAGGCAACGGTCGGCGCGCCTGCTTCGAGTGCGCCGCGGTGTGCTGCCGCGTCGATACCCTGTGCAAGGCCGCTTACGATACAAAAGCCGCACCGCGCCAGGTGGCGTGAGAACTCGAAGGCGTTGCGGGCGCCGCCACTGGTCGGATTGCGGCTGCCAACGATGGCCAGCGCGGGCAGGTGCAGGGAATCCTTATTGCCCTTTACGTAAAGGAGCGGCGGTGGGTCATTGAGCTGTGTCAGCAGCTCCGGATAGTCGTCATCGCCAAGCGCGATCGTCGTGTAATCGTTAGAGTGACTGGCCACCGCTGCATCATACCGTCGCCCTGACGGTACTGCGGCTGTAAATCTCGGTGTTTGCCGCTAGATCGGGTTCCTTACTGCGTCATGAATGTGAATCGGTTGCGTCGCTTCCATGATCAGGGCATAGGAAATACCGTCATAAACTTTGAAGACCATGGCCGTGCCTGCTTCCTCATCCGGCAGCGTGACGCTGCCACCGCCGACCCGGTCCCTGATCTTCTCACCGGCCTCAAATATGGTCAGGACGTCACCAACGGCCAGACCGTGGTTTGCGCCGCGGTTCAAAACCACAACCTGATACTGGCCAATCTGGGTAACACCGTTGACGACGGAGATGATGCGGCCGTCGATAACGCTGCTCGGCGCTTTCGGGAAGAAATTCAACGGAACGTCGACGATCTCCGGAATCAGGCGGTCACCGATCTTTGCTTCCTGAGCTGTATCCGTCAGAGCGATGGTCGCCGGGTCGCCGCCGCGGCGCAGCGTGCCCTCGCCAACCCAGATACCCTGGTAGCCGATAAGCCGATTATTGTCGGGATCGACCAGGGGCTCGCCGACATGCACGACGTTGAAACGGGTTCCCGGTGCTATGTCATTGTCTATGCCACGCACGTAAATCACATTGCCTGCGGCAGCCATGAGGTGATCGCCGCGCGTATCGATGTAGTAGGGCAGATTGTTCGCCTGACGTTTTTCAAGTACAACGCCACTCGTCAGGAATGCGGAAACAGACTCATAAGGAATACTGGACACGGCCTCGGTCAAAGGCGAAATACGCGATTGCGGTGACATGCGATAAGCTGCCGCGCGCACATTCGTGACCCGCGGAGCGCCGTCGATGGTTACGAGACCAAGAACGTCGCCCGGATAAATCAGGTGCGGATTTTCGATCTCTGGATTGACATACCAGATTTCGGGCCAATACCAGGGGTCCTTGAGGAATGTCGCCGCTATATCCCAAAGCGTATCGCCGACCTGGACGACATACTCGTCCGGGTGGCCCTCGGCCAGTGGTACGGGTTTGTCAATACGAACCAGGTTCGGGCCATTGTCGAACGAACTCGACGCCGCCGCATGTGTCGGTGCAGTTTGCGAGACCGGGGTCGGTATTGAATTCGCGCTATTGCCGGAGTTCGGGCTTGTCGAGCATCCGGCCAGGGTAATAACGAGGGCGGCCGCCGATGTGGCTGCGATCTGCCGGAGGTTGCTGGAAATGCTTGATTTATACAGGAACATGATGTCGGGGGCGCTCCAAGTCGTGGTATTCAATCGGATGCTCAATTCGCGTTGCTATAATATGTCGCCCCGGGGTGTTCAGGGCTGCCAATTGCGTCACATTTCCGGCCCAGAAGGCCGCTATGGGGGCGAATTTTCTTGCGGCATTGTCTGTCATCTTATTCAATAAAGTCAATCATTTAGGTGGTTTTTGTACGGTTTAACACGAGAAATGGCCGGATTCATTATGTTGGCTGGAAAGTATTTTCCACTAACTAAGCCGAAAACGGCCGTATCAATATTATGGCAAAACTGACGATTTTGGAGTTTCCGGACCCCCGGCTCAGGAAAAAGGCGGCCCCCGTGGAGGTCGTTGACGATGAACTGCGCGAGCTGATCGACGACATGTTCGAGACGATGTACGAGGCGCCCGGCATCGGTCTGGCGGCGACCCAGGCGGACGTGCACAAACGACTTTTGGTTGCGGACGTGTCGAGCGACAAGACCGACCCACACGTACTCATCAACCCGAAGATTCTCGAAAAGGACGGGTTGATCGTAACGGAGGAAGGATGTCTTTCGGTTCCCGGCTATTACGAGGAGGTCGAGCGCGCCGAGCACATCCGCGTGACCTTTCTGAACCGTGATGGCGAAGAGATCGAGATGGAGGCCGAAGGATTGCTTGCAGTTTGCATCCAGCACGAAATGGATCACCTGGAAGGCAGGTTGTTCGTTGACTATCTGTCCGAAGCCAAGCGGTCGCGAATTCGCAAACGACTTGAACGTGACCGTCGCCACCAGGCCGAAACGTCGGCGTGAGCCGCCGGATTGAGGCCGGCAAGATGCGACGAGTCAATTGACATGACGAATCCCAGGGTGCTTTTTGCCGGTACGCCGGAGTTCGCGCGTGCATCCTGCGCGGCGCTGGTCGGAAGTGGCGTAGTACCGGTCGCGGTACTCACCCAGCCGGATCGCCCGGCCGGCCGGGGCAAGAAATTGATGCCAGGAGCGGTCAAGCGATACGCGACCGAAAAGGGCATTCCGATTCTGCAACCGACAACACTGCGCGAGCCGGCCGTGATTGAGGAAATTTCCAGGCTTGAACCGGACATCCTGATTGTTGCGGCGTACGGTTTGATCCTGCCACAGGAGGCCTTGGATATACCGGCTCACGGTGGATTGAACGTACACGCATCCGTACTGCCGCGATGGCGCGGTGCCGCTCCGATCCAGGCCGCAATACTCGAAGCGGACAAGACGACCGGTATCAGCCTGATGTCAATGACGGCCGGTCTGGATTGCGGTCCGGTCTTCCTGGCGGAGGCGATCGACATCGGCGCCGACGAAACGGCGGGTGAGCTGCATGATCGGCTCGCCGCGATCGGTGGACGATTGCTTGTAGACAACCTCGAGGCAATTCTCGCGAAGCAAATCGAAGCCGTCGCCCAGGATGATTCCCGGGCTACTTACGCAGGCAAAGTTACGACGGCGGATGCCGCAATGGACTGGGCGCAATCCGCTGATGAAATCTGTCGCAAGGTTCGCGCTTACAACCCGGCGCCGGGCGCCTGGTTCATGCTCGACAACGAGCGCGTGAAATGCTGGCGCGCATCGCCCGCCAATGAGAAAGCCGCTGCATCCGGGACGGTGTTGTCAGCTGACCGAAACGGGGTTGTCGTCGCAAGTTGCGATGGGGCCGTTGCGATGCTGGAGTTGCAGCGCCCGGGCAAGGGGCGCGTATCCGCACAGGAATTCGCGGCGCAAACAAATATTCGCGGCCGGATTCTCGCGTAAGCGACGGGCAGACCACGGGTGCCAGGAGACAGGAGTGGTGCGTGGGTGCGGGCAGCCGCCGCCGAGGCTATCAATGATGTAAGCAAGAAAGGGCGTTCGCTCGATGAGGCGCTGGCCGCAGCGGAGGCGCGAGTTTCTCCGGACGATCGATCGTTGCTTCGAATGCTTTGTTTTGGCACGCTGCGAAATCACTGGCGCCTGCAGGAGTGGATTGATGCGCTGCTCGATCGGCCACTGAAAAAACAAGATGACATCGTAAAAGCGCTATTGGCCGTCGGGCTGTTTCAGCTTACGGATACGCGCATACCGGACCATGCTGCCGTGTCGCAAACGGTCGAGGCGGCACGTCTTCTCCGACGACCCAGGCACGCAGGGCTGCTGAACGCGATATTCCGTCGTTTTGGCCGCGAAGGATTTGCCGACGCAGAGCCTCGAACAGAGGAGGCTCGTCATAATCATCCGCGCTGGCTGATTGATCGGATCAAATGCGACTGGCCGGAGGATTGGCAGCGAATTCTCACGGCAAACAATGACAGGGCGCCGATGTGGTTGCGCGCGAACTCGCAACACGTAACCGCGGAGCAGTACCGTACGCAATTGCAGGCAATCGGAGTCGACGCGACTTTACTGGACGGCGTGGATAACGCGCTAAGGCTCGCTGAGCCGGTGCCCGTAGCCGGCCTTCCCGAATTCGGGGCCGGCCATGTCTCCGTACAGGATGCTGCGGCGCAAATTGCAGCTCCCTGGCTGCTTGCCGGCGGCGCGAAGCGAATTCTCGATGCTTGCGCGGCACCAGGCGGCAAGAGCGGGCATTTGCTTGAACTTGGTGGACAGGAAATCGTGCTGACTTGCGTCGACAAGGACCCGGAACGTCTCGAGACTGTCGCCGCCAGTTTGCGCCGGCTCGAGTTGGCTGCGACGGTTCTGGCAGGCGATGCATCGAAACCTGATGAATGGTGGGACGGGAATCGGTTCGACGGGATTCTGCTGGACGCGCCCTGCTCGGCCAGCGGCGTCATTCGGCGTCATCCGGATATCAAAGTGCTGCGCCGGCAGTCGGATATCGTGAGTTTGTCGCGGCTTCAGGGTGCGCTGCTGACGGCGCTTTGGCCTCTCCTGACGCCAGGGGGACGGCTTTTGTACGTGACTTGCTCGGTGCTGGCGGCCGAGAATGACGGCGTCGTTGCAGGTTTTCTCGATGCCACGGAGGACGCTGCGGAAAACCACATGTTGCCAAATAACAACATCCGCGATGTAATGCGGAGGAAGGTACGCGGTTACCAGGTCTTGCCCGGCACGGCCGGTCTGGATGGCTTCTATTTCGCCTGCCTCGAAAAGGTTTCCTGAATGACATCGTCAATCGCATATCACAGTCAAACACGGGCTCACCGGGCAATCGTTACGTTGCTCGCGATGATCGCCATGCTGACAGCGGGTCCCGGTTCGGCTCAGGACAATATCGTACGAGAGGGTTACTTCGAAGTGCGATCCGCGACGACGCGGATCGTCGACAGCGTACACCTTCTCGATTCACGCTTGCAGCTTGTGCTTTCGAGCGAGGCGCTCGAGGCGCTGAACAGCGGCGTGCCGTTAACCATTGAGTTGCAGATGCAGGTGATACGCGTGCGGCGCTTTTACATGGATGCACTGGACGCCGAGCTCGCCGTTCGATTCGAACTTGAATACCGGCCATTGAGCCAGCGTTACATCGTCCGCAATCTCAATAGCGGTGATCAGGATTCATTCGCGACACTTTATTCTGCGCTGAACAACCTGGGACGCGTGCAGGGCCTCCCGGTTATCGACCATGCGTTGCTCGACGCCGGCAAGAAATACCGCATCCGCCTGCGAGTGATGTTGCAAACGAAGCAATACCCCGTGCCGTTAAGGATGCTGTTCTTCTGGCGCAGCCAATGGCAACTGCAAAGTGAATGGTTTGAATGGAAACTAGAGCACTAAAGCGGGCCTTTTATCTTCTGCTGGCCACGATCGCGGTCGGCCTGGCGCTTGTCGCCTTGTTTTTGCTGAGCCGAACGGCACAGAATTCAGATGACTTCAATCGCCTGTATATTGTCATTCTGTCGATCAATGTCGTCGGCGTGCTTGTTCTTTTCGTCTTGCTGGTGGGCAATCTCGCCAGGCTGTTGCGCGAATATCGCACCAATGTTCCCGGCGCAAGGCTCAAAGCGCGTATCGTTGGCATGTTCGTTGGCCTCGCCGTGTTGCCGCTGCTCGTTGTTTTCTATTTTTCGTTGCAGTTCATTAATCGCGGTATTGATTCGTGGTTTAACGTCGAGGTTGAAGAGGGGCTAAATAGTGCACTGAGGCTTAGCCGGGCGGTTCTCGAGATTCAAAAGCGCGAGCAACTGTATGCGACCCAGCAGGTTGCGCGACGACTTGGCCTGGTAACCGAACGTCAGTTTATTTTCGAGCTCAGCATGCTCAGACGTGAAAGCGGCGCAAGCGAGATGACGCTGTACGGCGCGAATGCACGCATTATTGCCACGAGCTCCAATAGTTCGACGGCCAGGCTGCCGAAGCCACTCACCGAAGAGGTGATGCTGCAAACACAGCAAAACCGGCCGTTCGTCAGCCTCGATCCGCTGGAGAACGGCAACTACGAAATCCGCACAGCGGTGGTGTTCAGGGTGCGAGGCCGCGCCGAACCGGCCGGCGTAATTCAGGCCTATTTCCCGGTGACGGAGCGTCTCGGCCGAATGACAAACAACGTCGAAAATTCCCTGCGTGGTTACCAGCAAATGGTTTTCCTGCGAGAGCCGCTGAAAAGCACGCTGACGCTGACGCTTGCGGTCGTACTGATGCTCAGCCTGCTTGCCGCGATCTACGGGGCATTTGTCCTGTCGAGGCGGCTCGTTGCGCCTATTCAGGACCTCGTGGCCGGCACGCGTGCCGTCGCGCAAGGTGATTTCGACACACTCTTGCCAACGCCGGCTCGTGACGAAATAGGATTCCTGATTAATTCCTTCAATGACATGACGCAGCGACTTGCGACAGCAAGGCGCGAGGCAACCCTGAGTCAGGCCCTGGTCGAGGCCGAACGTACGAACCTCGAAGTAATTCTTGCAAGGTTGTCGACCGGCGTCGTCGCACTTGATTCGGACTTGAAGATTCGCACAGCGAACCAGGCATCCGGGGCCATCCTGAACGTGGATCTGGAAAACCGCGCTGGTGAGTACCTCCCCGACGTCGCCAGCAACGAGCCGTTGCTCGAACAGTTTGTCGACGTCGCGCGCGTACATCTGGACGCCGGCGAGACAGAGTGGCGTGAACAAATTGTTCTGCGTGGTGAGGTTGGAAGACGCGTTTTGACCTGTGCGTGTACAACTTTGCCGTCGGATAAGGACACTCCGGCCGGTTATGTCATCGTATTTGACGACATTACCGCGCTTCTCCAGGCTCAGCGTGACGCAGCCTGGGGCGAGGTTGCACGTCGTCTTGCACACGAGATTAAAAACCCGCTGACACCTATCCAGTTGTCGGCGGAGCGCATGCGGCGAAAGTATCTTGATACGATGACCGAAGAAGACGCGCAAGTCCTGGACCGCGCCACGCACACGATTGTGCAGCAGGTTGAGGCGATGAAAGAGATGGTTAACGCTTTCAGCGACTACGCGAGAGCACCGGATCTAGAGATCGGTCGCTTCGATCTTGGCAAGCTCGTGCTTGAAGTAGTCGATCTGTACCGTGCGCAGGAAAGTGGCGTCGACATCGTTGTTTCGTCGGACCCAACGCTACCGCTCATCGATGCGGACATCGGGCGAATTCGCCAGATTCTTCATAATCTCGTACGCAACGCGGTCGAGGCACTGGAGCGCACGGAAAACGGGCGTATCGACGTTCAGGTGCGTGCCACAGAGTTCGATGGCGTTGAAATCGCACAAATAACGGTTGAGGACAATGGACCGGGGTTCAAGACCGGTTCAGTCAGCCAGGTGTTTGACCCGTATGTGACCACCAAACCCAGGGGTACTGGCCTGGGTTTGGCGATTGTGAAGAAACTTGTTGAAGAACACATCGGCACGATCCGGGCGGACAACCGCAAGGAAGGCGGTGCCTTGATCAGTATTCGTTTGCCAATGAATGAAGCGGCACGCGAAGCGATGATTACGAAAGCCCCGCGACGATCCGAAAAAAGGAGAGAAAGAGCGTGAGTCAGGTACTCGTTGTAGATGACGAAGCAGATATTCGTGCATTGATATCCGAAATTCTGAGTGACGAAGGTTACGGCGTAACCGTGGCTGGCGATGCAGCAGAGGCAAGGACGGCGCGCAGTACATCCCGCTTCGACCTCATCCTGCTGGATATATGGATGCCGGATACGGACGGTATCACCCTGCTGCGGGAGTGGTCCGACACGGGTGACCTGAATTGCCCGGTTGTGGTCATGTCGGGTCACGGAACTGTCGACACGGCTGTCGAAGCGACCCGACTCGGGGCGTACGACTTTGTTGAAAAACCGTTGTCCCTCGCAAAACTTCTGCGCACGGTTGAAGGAGCGCTCGAGTCAGCGGGCAAGCAATCGACAAAGGCACGCGGCATATTGCCGTCACTATTGACGCCGGTCGGCCGCAGCGAACTGATGAAGGCGTTACGCGAAAAGGTTCAGCAGTATGCGCGACATGATGCAAGCGTGTTGTTGAGTGGCGAACCAGGCACCGGACGTGGTGCGTTCGCACGATACATGCATGCACTCAGTCGTCGCACGGAAGAGCCACTGGTCAGTATTACGGCGGCGTCTTTAACAGACAGCAACGTCGAAAAACAATTGAATGGGAGCGAAAACAATGGCGAGATCACTGTCGGCGCATTCGAGCGAGCAGGCCGCGGCACATTGATAATTGATGAGCTCACGGACTTGAACCCGGCCGGACAAAAGATCTTGCTGGGTGTTCTGGAGGACGGCACATTCTCGCGGGTTGGCGGCAGCGATGTGGTGCGTCTTGAGGCCCGCGTAGTCGCAACTGTTAAGGCCGATTATGACGCCAATGTTGATGACGGCGATTTGCGGCGCGATCTGCTATCGCACCTTCAAATTCTCCGCCTGAACGTGCCACCGCTGAGGGATTATTCGGAGGATGTTCCAGAGCTGTTGAGCTATTACGTCGACAAGCTCGTCGATTCGGAAGGACTAACATTCCGGCGTTTTAGCGTGGCCGCTCAAAACCGCTTGCGCAATTATCCTTGGCCGGACAATGTACGGGAGCTCAAGAATCTCGTTCGTCGATTGCTACTCACGGGCAGCGATGATGACATTTCTCTTGGAGAGGTCGAGTCGGAAATCAGTAGCAGCGCACACGCAGCTGAGCCGCTCGTCAAGCAGGATCTCCTGGCGTTGCCATTACGTGAAGCGCGCGAGCAATTCGAGCGTGCCTACCTGCAACAGCAACTCGTACTGTGTGACGGCAAGGTTGGGCAACTGGCCAAACGCGTTGGCATGGAGCGCACGCACCTGTACCGTAAATTGCGCTCGCTGGGTGTCGACTTCAAGTCAGTTTCGGCCGATGACTAAGCCGCAGGAGCCCGCCACATAACGAAAAACGAATGGATGCGTCAGTCTTAACTCCGTCAACGTTCTCCCTGGCGTTCGCGTTCCTGCCGGCACTGATTGTCATCGTAATCATGTACTACTGGCGCGCCGG
>CAYLTW010000002.1:53179-63272 GCA_964386735.1 uncultured Woeseiaceae bacterium | reverse complement strand
AGGCGTGGTCCCGGCACGGCGCAACTGCTCCTCAATAAAGCCGCACCAGGCGTTCGAGCCGATGTCCGGAATTTCGGAATCGCCCCGCAGGCCGAGCTTGAACTCGATGACAGACTTCCATTCGGTCGAGCCAATATCCGGACCGTGGCCCATTCCATCTCCACTTTGAATACGGGACTCGATCCACTTGTACAGTTTGTTGGAGCAGGACGCCGGGACGTCCGGACGTGTGGCCGGGGCGATCGTGCCATCCGGGCCGAAAGTCAGGCCACTTTGGGCGAAGTCCTCAAGGGAAAGCCCCCGGATAAGATTCAATGCGCGTTGTCGCGCATCGACGGACGGGCCGGCAGGACGCAATTGCACTGTGGAGACGATTCGTCCGCCGACGAACCGGCCTTCGCCATCAAGTGTGGTCAGCAAAATCGGAGCAATGCCCTTGATGCCTGCAACGCTGATGCCGTAGTAAGTTGCAAAGTTGCCCAGGCTATACGCGATCAAACGGTCTTTGTACCGCTCCATGCCGCGCACGACATGCGGACCATGGCCGATAACCAGGTCAGCGCCGGAATCGACAGCCATGCGCGAGAAGCGAACGACATCGCCGCGCGGCTCGCCGTAATATTCCTCTTCCTCGAACGGCACTCGTGTAGCGTCCCGCCCCTCTGCTCCAGCGTGAAACGACACGATTACAATATCGTGCGATGCAGCGAATTCGCTCACGGTCTGTTCGGCCAGATCGTAGTCGAGCAGCATGTTCGAATCTTTTGTGACCGCATAAGCGAGTACAGCAACGCTGATTCCGCCGGTGTCAAAAGTCGCGAAGTCACCATCGCGACCGGAGTGCAACATCCCGGCCGCCGTTATCGCGTCCATTGTCGATGTGCGACCTTCCTCGCCGAAGTCACGTGCGTGGTTATTGGCAAGACTCAAGACATCGAAGCCCGCATCGCGATAATGTGCTGCATATCTTGTTGGCGAGCGGAACAGGTAGCAGGTATCCGGATTACTGCACTTCTTGCCAGGCTCCCCACCATCAACGAGTACGCCCTCGAGATTGCCGAACGCGATATCCGCGGATGATAGCCAAGCTGCCACGTCCGCGAGAAAACTGACGCCATCGTCATCGGGCAGATGATTCTCGGGGTAGTCAGTGCCGATCATCATGTCGCCAACTGACGCTATCGTAATTCTAAAGGTCGATTTGTCAGGCGCGGTGGCGGCCTCGACTTCTGGCGCAGCAGGGACGACGGTCGGCTCTTCGGGTTCTACGGCCTGATCGGCCGGTTGCGGCTCAGGCTTTGGCGGCACTGCCGAGCAGGCGGCAAGTACTGGCAGCAGGGACAGCGCAATGTAACGATTCAAGTCAATTACCAAGACGAATTCTTAGCACGTCGATTCTTGCGGCGCGTAACCGGCTTCGCAGCATGTTCAGTTCATCGAGGTCATTTGTCGGCCCGATGCGTACCCTGTGAAAGGTCTTGTCGTCGATGCTGACTCGCTGTATGAATGACTCGATGCCCTGCATCGCAAGCTGTGCACGACGTCGGTCGGCATCCTCGTAGGCGGTGAATGAACCTGCCTGAAGTACATAGGTGCCCGGGACGACAACGGCCGCCGGCTCGACATCAGCGGCGACTTCGGGATCTTCCTCGGGAATCACAACCTCAAAATTAGGCAACAGTTCGTAGAACTCGAAGCGATTCTTTTGGGGCTCGGCCTCCGATACGCCTGCTTCTTCATTTTCGCCGTTTTTGTCGAGGGATATATCGGGGTTTTCAGCCGCGCGGGCGGGCTGCCGCGTTGATTGCCGGTGTCCCGGCTCGTTCACCCAGACCGCCGCAGCCACAGACAGGCCAATGGCGAGGCCCCATAGCCCCCATACCCAGCCCGGATATTCCTGTTTCTTTTTTGTTCGTCTTGAACGGCGCTTGGGACGCTTGGCCACTACATGGACTCCGGCGCCGACACACCCAGTATGCCGAGGCCGTTCGCGATAACGATGCGCGTTGCGGCACATAGTGTAAGACGCGCATCACGTAAATTGGCGTCATCAACAATAAACACCTGCGCGTTGTACCAGCTGTGGAAGTCATTGGCGAGGTCGCGAAGGTAGTGAACAAGGTGTTGCGGTGCGCGATTGTTCGCTGATAATTCGATAACTTCGGGGTAGCGGCTTAGCGATCTCATCAATGCTGTTTCCTGCGGCTCGCAAAGCGCACTCATGTTGTTGCGCCCGTTCTTTTCATCCCAGTGCAGAGATTTTTCTGCCAGTTGGCGGAAGACGCTGGCGATACGCGCGTGTGCGTACTGAATGTAAAATACCGGGTTGTCGTTGGACTGGGACTTCGCGATGTCGAGATCGAAATCCAGATGCTGATCGTTGGAGCGAGATACGTAGAAAAACCGGGCGGCGTCGTTGCCAACTTCCGCGCGTAACTGGCGGAGTGTCTCGAACTCTCCACTGCGGGTCGACATCTGCATTTTTTCGCCGTTGCGATATAGTGTTACAAACTGCACGAGTTCGACTTCAAGGTCGTCGCTCCGGTAACCCATCGCCTCGAGTCCGGCACGAACACGAGCGACATAACCATGATGGTCGGCGCCGAGAATGTCGATCAGACGATCAAAGCCGCGTTCGCGTTTGTCAAAGTGATACGCAATGTCCGACGCGAAATAGGTTTTGTTGCCATTGTCGCGAACGACGACGCGATCTTTTTCATCGCCGAACCGGGTGGAAGGAAACCAGGTCGCGCCATCTTTCTCATAGAGCATGTCGCGTTCCCTGAGGACGGCAAGGGCATCATCAATGCGATTCGTCTTCGTCAGGCTCTGTTCCGAGTACCAGGTGTCGAAGGTAACCCCAAATTCAGCGAGGTCATCTTCAATATCCACCCGAATAGACTCGAGCGATTGCTGGCGTATGCGGTCAAAACCATCCGAACCGAGAAGCTCTTTCGCGCGGGAAATGAGCGCCTCGACGTAGGCTTCCCCGTTTTTTTTTGCCTGCGCATCGTCGCCGTCGCTATCGTCCGGAATTCCATCAAGCACCGCTCGGGCGTCGACCACGGCGATACCGGCGGTATCAATTTGTGCTGCTATGTCGCGGATGTAGGCGCCGCGATAGCCGGCCTTCGGAAATGGCACTGTGTTGCCGTGTTTCTCGAGCCAGCGCAGCCAGACACTGACACCGAGGATATCCATTTGCCGGCCTGCGTCATTGACGTAGTACTCGCGTTCGATTGAAAAGCCGACAGCTTCTAACAGATTGCCGACCGTCGCGCCGTAAGCGGCATGACGTCCATGACCGACGTGCAGAGGCCCGGTTGGATTCGCGGAAATAAACTCCAGCAATACACGTGGTCGCTCCCTCGCGGGCTGCCGACCGTAGTTCTGGCCCTGGTTCAGTATGGACCCGACCTCGGCGTGAAACGCGGCGGGGCTCAGGTAGAAATTTATGAAACCCGGACCAGCGATCTCGACCTTCCCTACGGAAGCGTCATCCGCCAGGGCGTCAATGATGGTTGTCGCGATCTCCCGCGGGCTCTTGCGAACCGGTTTCGCCAACCGCATGGCAATATTGCTCGCGAAGTCGCCGTGCAACGCATCCCGCGCACGCTCTACCGTGTTCTCAAGAGAGAGGTCGGCGGCGGCCTTCTTAAGTTCCGGCAATGACGCCAGTGCGTCATTGACGAGCTTTGCAATAAGTAATTTCATAAAGACTGCGTTGGGGCCCGTTGTTGGAGCCCGCCGTGCGGGCGAATAAACGAGGCCGCGAATTCTACAGCTTATCCAGCCAAATATGGACCAGCAAAGATCGAACTAGAACAACTCGATCGGATCAACGTCAATCGACCAGCGTACTTTCCGGGCCGATGGCTCCGCCTCGAGCGTCGGGCGCAATCGTCGCAGTACGCTGTGCAAGGCACGCCGATCCGCTGACTGCATCAATAGTTGGGCGCGATAGCGGCCGGCGCGGCGCGCCATCACCGCATCGACGGGGCCGAGGACCCGCACCGTGTCGGCGGCGAGCCGCTCGACCTGGCGCCGAGCGGAATCGAGAAAAGCGTGAGCGTCGCTACGCTTTAGTGCGGCGGAGCGAATCAGGGCGAGCCTCGTAAAAGGCGGCCAGTGTGCAGCGGCGCGCTCATCGAGAGCATCCTGGGACACGCCGGCATAGCCGCCGTCGATCAGGCGCTGCCAAAACGTGTGTTCGGGGAACGCCGTTTGCACGAAAACCTCTCCCGGCCGTTCCTCCCGCCCCGCCCGCCCGGCGACCTGTACGATGGACTGCGCAAGTCGTTCGTCGGAGCGAAAGTCCGTGCCGAACAGGCCCTGATCGGCGTTGATCACGCCGACGATCGTGAGCTGTGGAAAATGATGCCCCTTGGACAGCATTTGCGTGCCCACAAGAATATCAGCCTTGCCCGTGCTGGCTGCCGACAATGCCTCATGCATGGCACCCTTGCGGGCAGTGCTGTCGCTGTCCATTCGTACGATTGTTTTCCCGGAAAAGCGACGTCGAAGCGTATCTTCAAGGCGCTCGGTACCGGCGCCGAGCGGTCGGACCGGCGCGCCACATTCTGAGCATTCCTCCTCGAGCGGGCGGTTCGCGCCACAATGATGACAGCGCAAACGTTGTGCCCGCGCATGTACGGTCATGCGCGAGTCGCAATGAGGACATTCGGCGATGTGCGCGCAGGTTGGACAGATCAACGTCGGAGCGAAACCTCGGCGATTCAGGAACAACAACGCCTGACCTCCGTCACCAAGGTGCCGGTCGATGGCCATGGCAAGCGACTCGCTGAGTCCGTCGTCGCAGGGGGCCCGATTCAGGTCAATGAGCCGAATCTTCGGTAGCCTGGCATTGCCGGCCCGCTCGGGCAGCAGCAGATGCGTGTAGGTGCCGTTGCGGCAATGCTGAATTGACTCCAGTGTCGGCGTGGCCGACCCGAGGACGACCGGTATACCGGCGTGACTCGCTCGGGCAATCGCGAGGTCGCGTGCCGAATAGCGCAGTCCTTCCTGTTGTTTGAACGAGTGATCATGTTCCTCATCGACGATGATAAGGCCGGCATTCGGTAACGGTGTAAACACGGCCGAACGTGTGCCGACAACCAGCAAGGCATCACCGGCACGTGCGCGGCGCCAGGCCGATAATCGCTCCAGATCGGTCAGTCCCGAGTGCAGCAACGCTGGCTCGATGCCGAGTCGTGTCCGGAACCTCGAGATCATTTGCGGCGTAAGGCCGATCTCGGGAACAAGCACGAGCGTCTGTTTATTATTGCGAAGGGCGTCTTCAATCAGCCTCAAGTAGACCTCTGTTTTGCCACTGCCGGTAACGCCGTCCAGAAGGAATGCAGTAAATCCCTCTGCACTGCGAATCGATCTAACGGCTTCCGCCTGCCGTTGATTCAGCACTGGTCCGGGCTGCGGCGATTCGAGTACCGCCGTTTCCCGATCTTCCGCGTCGCGTTGCAGGCTCACAATCAGTCCTTTCTCGAAAAGCACCTTTGCAGCGCGTCGCCAGTTCGGCAACAACGCTGTTAGTGAATCTGTGGCGGCACCGTTGCCGCCGGCGTCAATAAGGTGCTGGAGCAACTCCGCTTGTCGCGGGGCCTGTTTTCTCAAAGCAATGATGTCGGCTTTTTCGCCAGCGTCCGACACGGCGACAATATCAAGCACCGGATACAGAGCCTTGCCCTTGCGAAGCAGGGCAGGGAGCATCGCCGCGGCAACCTCGCCAACGGGGTGATGATAGTAGTCGCTGGTGAAGCGAATTAGCCAGAGGGCCTCTTCTGACAGCAAGGGCCCGTCGTCCAGTACTGTCGAGGCACGCCTCAGGCGTGACGGGTCGACCTCGCTATCGCCTGAGTGCCGCATAACGAGCCCGACCTGCCGGTGTCGGCCGAAAGGTACGAGAACCCGCGTTCCGGGTACGGGCAAAGGGTCGTCCGCTGGCGGCAAGTAATCAAATTGCCGTGACAAAGGCACATTTATCGCGATGTTGAGAAAGGTTTTCTGTTTCAAAAGTTTTTATTAAACAATGTGTTATGTTCAAGTGTGTGTATTGGCGAGCGACCTGTCCTACATAATAATCCGGTCTGATTTGCCCTGCGACGCTGTCAACCGTTTGCCGCTCAGGGCGTTAATCAGGTGTGACAAGTTAGATGACCTCGTGGTGGAGTCAAGAGGGCGAAGTGAATGGATGCAATGGACCCAATGACACGGAAAGCTGCTTCATGAACGCCTGCACAGGTGTTTTTGCGGTATCGTGCTCTCGCGAGCAAACGACGGGAGCACAGACGCTGCAACGCGAACGGCAACTGAATCAGTTCCTGGCCGAGGTCGAGCGGCGTGCTTTGCGCATCGCAGAGATTGCGGTGCGTGACCGCGATGAGGCGCTTGATCTCGTGCAGAATGCGATGATCAAGCTGGCGCGTCACTACGTCGATCGTCCGACTGCGGAGTGGACTCCACTCTTTTATAGAATCCTGCAGAACGGGATTCGCGACTGGCACCGGCGGCAATATGTCCGCAGGCGGGTCATCGTTTTTTTCGGACGCGAATCGGGAGAGGAGTCAGGTTACGACCCGATTGCAGCAGCGCCGGACCCGGGTGGTCGGACACCGGATGAACAACTTGAAACGCAGCAGGCCATCGGCGAGCTGGAGCTCGCGGTCGGCAAATTGCCAACAAGGCAACGCGAGGCATTCATGCTGCGAACGTTTGAGGGACTTGATGTTGCCGGCACAGCGGCTGCAATGGGTTGCAGCCAGGGCAGCGTCAAGACACATTATTCCCGAGCCGTAAAAAAACTTCGGGAAGCGTTGGGAGAGCATTGGCAATGAATATGCCAGATGAAGACAAACGACTTGAGCGAAGCGCGAAAGCGATCTTCGACGACAGTGTTGAAAGACTTGACGCGGCGACGCTTTCGAAACTTAACCAGGGTAGACAGGCGGCTATCGCCGAAATAGCGGCGACGAGCCCTGCGCAACAGTGGCTTCGATGGGTTCCGGCTACCGGCGTGGCAACAGCGGCGCTGGTCGCGGTCGTCGTCTTTCGTGGTCCCGCGACGGTCGAGCCCCCGCTTGCTTCGGTTCCGACGCTTGCAGATTTCGAAATCCTGATTGGCGAAGACACGCTCGACATGATCGAAGAACTGGATTTCTACAGCTGGATAGACGTCGCTGAGCTGGAAGCAACGGACAATGTCGGCTAGTCGAGTCTTGAGACAGCTGTTGCCGGGATTGTTGATCGGTGTCTGCGGCATGGTGCTCGCCGCGGACGAGGAGCCGCCCGAGGCGGACTTTCTTGAGTACCTGGGTTTGTGGGAGGAGTCCGATGAAGAGTGGCTCATTTTCGACAAGGACGACGAGCGACTGGCGGCGGACTCCAAAAAGCGGATCGATCCCGCGCCGAAAGGTGAAGAATCGACGGAGAAAGACGATGAAGGTTAGAACGATATTAGCAATCACAGCGTTGCTGGCAGTCAGCGTTGCTCTCGCGGACGACGAAGGATCGGGGCTCGCCTGGAACAGCCTGTCCGAGGGCCAGCAACAGGTTCTGAGTCGCTTTGCCACAGACTGGGATGGAATAACGGCTGAACGGCAGGATCGGCTCGCAGTGGGCGCCGATCGCTGGATCAATATGTCTCCAGGGCAACGCAAAAAGGCCCAGGTCAGGTTTGATCGCTGGCGCGAACTGCCCAGCGAACGCCGTGAACTGATTCGCGACGAGTATCGGAGGTACCGTAATCTGCCATCGGCAGAGCAACGCCGTATTCGTGAGAATTATCGGCGATTTCATCAGCTTCACCAGGACCGCCGACAGCAGCTGCGCGACCGGTTTCGGGACATGACGCCGGAGCAACGGCAACGTGTCCGTGACCGCATGAGACAACATCGCACCGACCGGCCGCGGCGCAAGGATTAGGGCCCAAAATTTTCTGCTAATACCCTCCCGATGTTGATAAAGTACGTCGCTTCAAGCGGAGGCGCATATGAAAATTGGTGTACCGAGAGAGATTCACGACGGTGAACGACGCGTGGCGACGACGCCGGATGTTGCGACCCAACTCATCAAACTCGGTTTCGACGTCGTTGTTGAAAAGAGCGCGGGGGCCAGCGCAAGTTTCTCCGATGCAGCTTACGAGGCCGCCGGTTGCGAAGTTGTCTCATCGGCGAGCGACATCTGGAATGACTCGGACATCGTTCTCAAAGTTCGCGGCCCCGAAGGCGGGGAGATTGGTAAGTTAAAGGCGAATCAGACGCTGATCAGCTTCCTGTGGCCCGCACAAAACCCGGATCTTCTGAAACAGCTCGCGTCTTCCGGCGGGACGGTTATGGCGATGGACAGTGTGCCGCGTATCTCGCGGGCGCAAAAAATGGACGCGTTGAGTTCCATGGCCAATATCGCGGGTTACCGCGCCATCGTCGAGGCCGCTCAGCATTTTGGACGTTTCTTCACCGGGCAAATCACGGCCGCCGGCAAGGTGCCGCCGGCAAAAGTGCTCGTAATCGGCGCGGGCGTTGCCGGCCTGTCGGCGATCGGCACGGCGAAAAGCATGGGTGCGATCGTTCGCGCTTTCGATACGCGCCCGGAAGTGAAAGAACAGGTCGAGAGCATGGACGCCGAATTCCTGATGCTTGATTTTGGTGACGAGGACGGTGCGGGCGAAGGCGGCTACGCCAAGACTATGAGTGACGAGTTTATCAAGGCCGAGATGGCGTTGTTCGCCGAGCAGGCCAAAGACGTCGACATCATTATTACGACTGCGCTGATACCGGGTAAACCGGCGCCGCGCCTGATTACGGCCGATATGGTTCGCTCAATGAAAGACGGCAGTGTCATTGTCGATCTTGCTGCGGAACAGGGTGGCAATTGCGAGCTGACCGAGCCGGAAAAGGTGGTGCAAAGCAACGGTGTAACCATCATCGGCTACACGGACCTGCCGAGCCGGCTTGCCTCGCAGGCGAGCCAGCTGTACGGCACTAACCTTCGCCATCTTCTGGCTGACCTGACGCCTGAGAAAGACGGACAGATCGTCGTCGACATGGAGGACGAAGCGGTGCGGGGCGCAACAGTCTGCAAAGATGGAGAAATTACCTGGCCACCACCGGCGCCAAAACTTTCGGCAGCAAAGCCCAGGGCGGAACCGGAACCCGTTCCCGTTGTGGTCGAGGAGAAATCGTCGGTCGCGGGGCCGATCATCGCGATAGCCGTTGGTGGACTGGCTTTGCTCGGGCTCGGGGCCGTGGCGCCGCAGGAGTTCATGGCGCACTTTACGGTATTCGTGCTGGCGGTCTTTATTGGCTATATGGTGGTTTGGAACGTCAAACCGGCGTTACATACACCACTTATGAGTGTCACCAACGCAATATCGAGCATCATTGTTATCGGTGCCCTGATTCAGATCAGCTCGACGAACAATACGATAATGTGGATTGCCTTTCTTACCGTGCTGATAACAAGCATCAATATCGCCGGCGGCTTTGCCGTTACGCGTCGCATGCTTGAAATGTTCAGGAAGTGAGGTTGACATGATTAGCGCCGGCATCGTTACCGTCTCGTACATCGCTGCAGCGATTTTCTTTATCCTGGCCCTGGGGGGGCTTTCCGATCAGGAGACCGCACGACGCGGCAACTGGTACGGGATCACGGGTATGGCGATCGCGCTGTTCGCGACCATACTGGGCGTTGTTACGCAGAACTACGCATTCCTGCTGGTCGCACTTCTGATCGGCGGCAGCATCGGCATCATCCTGGCGCGTCGTGTCCAGATGACGCAGATGCCCGAACTCGTCGCAAGTCTTCACAGCCTCGTCGGCCTTGCCGCAGTTGCCGTAGGCTATGCCAATTTTATGGAACCGACGGTGCGATTGGAGGGTGTCGAACTCACAATCCACGACATCGAAACCTATCTCGGCGTCCTTATCGGCGCCGTAACATTCTCGGGTTCAGTTATCGCATTCGGCAAGCTCAGCGGCCGAATCGGCGGCAAGCCGATGATGATACCTGGACGCCAATTTTTGAACCTTGGATTGTTGCTTGGCGCGATCTGGTTCGGTCGCGAGTTTGTGCTGCAATCCGC
>CAYLTW010000002.1:30401-53079 GCA_964386735.1 uncultured Woeseiaceae bacterium | reverse complement strand
ATGAATCGCAAGTTTATTAACGTGATAGCAGGCGGATTCGGTACCGGTGGTGGAACGCCGGCCGCAGACGGTGGCGATATTGATGGTGAAGTCGTGCCAATCGATGCGGCGGAAACTGCGTCGTTGCTCGCGAATGCAAAGGAGGTCATGATCATTCCCGGTTACGGCATGGCCGTTGCACAAGCGCAGCACGCCGTGTACGAAATTACGAAGCGTCTGCGCGAAAAGAGGGTGAACGTTCGCTTTGGTATTCACCCTGTCGCGGGCCGCATGCCGGGCCACATGAACGTGTTGCTGGCTGAAGCAAGGGTCCCATATGACATCGTTTTCGAGATGGACGAAGTCAACGACGATTTTCCGAACGTCGATGTCTCGGTTGTGATCGGAGCCAATGACATTGTAAACCCGTCGGCGCTGGAAGATCCGAACAGCCCGATCGCGGGCATGCCGGTACTCGAATGCTGGAAGGGTCATACGACAATCGTATTAAAGCGCAGCATGGCAACCGGGTATGCGGGTGTGGCAAATCCGCTGTTCTTCAAAGAGAACACTCGAATGTTGTTCGGCGACGCCAAAGACAGCCTCGATGAGGTGCTAAAAGCGCTTTAGGTGAAGCCTGTTGTTGATTTTTTTGGCGGGTACGGCACACTCGGGCGTATGTACGCTGGAATTGCTTCCGATATTTCGCAACAGGTATTGCGAACCGATGTAGCCGGTATGCCACTCGAGTGGATCGACTACAGGGAAGCTGTGCGCCTTTATCACACGGAGCAAGTCGCCTACGATTGCGGCACTCGACTTTACACGGTATTCGGCGGATTCAGTTCAGTCAATGGCAGTCGCAGCAAGGTCGACGTCAACTCGATTATTGCTACTCACGGTACAAGTAAAAGCCTTTCTCGCAATCGTGACAAATACGTTCCGCCGCTCAACAACCGGACCTTGTTCAAGCGCGACGCCAACCTCTGTCTGTACTGCGGGATGCGGTTTCCGACGCGCGATCTGACGCGTGATCACATCACGCCGATCTCACAAGGTGGCCGCGATTCCTGGAACAACGTCGCAACGGCTTGTCGTCGTTGCAATAATTACAAAGGCGGCCGCACGCCGGAACAAGCCGCGTTAGAACTTATTGCAGTGCCGTTCACGCCGACCTATGCCGAGTATATTTACCTGAAAGGGCGTCGCGTACTGGCCGACCAGATGCAGTACCTGCTCGCGCATATTCCGCGTTCGAGCCCATTGCATGCGCGTTTGACGGGGCATCTCTTCTCGGGCGACGATGTCATCGATACGCATTTCCACGGTTAGGCTGACTGGTGGGTATGGGGCGATCTTGTCCGGAAGTAAAGCGCAGCGCAGCGAGCCATGACGGACAGGGGCGCCCCATACCCACCAGTCGTCTATAATCGTCTCGATGCAGTATCTGATCGATGCCTCCGTTTATGTCTTCCGGGCGTACTACTCGATGCCCGACGATATGGTCGATGGGGATGGCAATCCCGTTAATGCCCTGTACGGCTTCTGTCGGTTCCTCGGAGACTTCATGGAGCAGGTAAAGCCACGGCATATTGCCGTTGCGTTCGATGAAAGCCGCGCGACGACTTTTCGCACCGATATCTATCCCGAGTACAAGGCAAATCGCGATCCGGCGCCCGCCGACCTCAAGCGACAGTTTGTGCAATGCCGCCAATTTGCGCGTGCGCTGGGGCTGATGGAATGTTCGAGTCCGCGGTACGAGGCCGATGACCTGATTGGTACGCTCGTGGAACACGGTCGGCGCAATGGGCGTGCGTCGACGATTGTCACTCGTGACAAGGACCTGACCCAGTTGCTGTCACGCGACGACGTATTCTGGGACTTCGCCGGAAAGGGCAAGCTGGGATACGATCGAATTCCAGAGGTATTCGGTGTGTGGCCGGAACAGATTGCCGATTTTCTGGCATTGGCCGGTGACAGCGTTGACAACATTCCGGGTGTTCCGGGCGTTGGAAAAAAGACCGCGGAAGCGTTGCTAAAGCATTTCGGCACACTGGATAAAATCTACGACAACCTCGACAAGGTGCACGAAGTTGAAGTTCGAGGCGCCAGGACGCTGGGCGCTAAACTTGAATCGAACAAGGCAGCGGCGGACCTGGCGCGGAAACTGACCGGGATCGCCTGCGATGCGCCAATCGAAAACGCCGAAGAGAGTTTGCGGCCCAGGGCGCCCGATCTTGGCGCCATCAATGCGCTTTTTGACGAAGCAAACATCGGCATGGCGCTTCGTCGGCAGGCCGAGCGTGTGTCCGACATCCACTGCAACTGAATATGCCGGATTGGCCGGTGATTTCTGCTGCGATCGAGGAACGTGCCGGCATCCGCCTGCGATCCCGGCCCGCGACGCCGGTTGGTGGTGGCGACATCAGCGCAGCATGGCGCCTGGAGGGCGAGAACCAGGCGGTGTTCATCAAGACCGCGCCTGCGTCCATCTTTGAAATGTTCGATGCCGAGGCAGACGGCCTGCGCGAGTTGGCAACGGCCAATGCAGTTCGGGTCCCGGAAACTCTCGCTTGTGCCATTGCGGGCGACGACGCCTTTATCGCGCTGGAATGGATTGAATTCGGGCAAAGGACGGCTGCGTCCGAACATTCCCTGGGAGAACGGCTGGCCGTACTGCATCGATGTACCGCCGAAAAATTCGGATGGCATCGCGACAACACGATCGGTCTTACACCGCAGCGGAATACGCTGTCAGCCGATTGGGGTTCTTTTTTCCGCGAGTACCGCCTCGCTTACCAATTGGAACTCGCGGAATCAAAAGGCTTTACCGGGGAGTTACAGGCGATGGGCAGACGCCTTTGCGATGACTTACCGGCGCTGTTCTCCGGCTACGAGCCCGTTCCATCCTTGCTGCACGGCGATTTATGGGGCGGCAACTGGTCCGCAACGAACGGCCAGCCGGTGCTGTTCGACCCGGCTGTTTACTACGGCGATCATGAGACAGATATCGCCATGACAAGTCTGTTCGGCGGGTTCGGGCGGGCGTTTTACGACGCCTATCAGTCAGCGTGGCCGCTTGCAGAAGGATTTGAGGCGAGGCGAAAGGTTTACCAGCTCTATCACGTGCTGAATCACCTCAACCTGTTTGGTGGCAACTATCTCGCTCGCGCTCTTCAATTAATGCGGTCATCGTAGGGGCCCGCTCCTACTGCTTGCCCGGATATTCGCTCAGGTCGTCTGATTCGTCGACCTCGATTCCCTCACCGAGAAAATCCTCATCGAAGAGGTAAAGACAGGTACCCTCGGGCGCTTGCAGTGCGGCGAAAGCGCCCTCAAAGCCCGGGAACTTTTGTTTCTTAAAGTTGTGGCGCTCGCAAATCTCGTCAATAACCTTCCTGTCGTAACACTTGAAGCATAGCGAGGGCCCGTGCAACGCGATGCTTTCAGATAGCCCGAGCGCCATACCGCCAGCGTCGAAACGCATATGCATCGTTGGTTCTTCGCGCAAATTCAGAACGACCGGGGCAATTGGCGCCCAGAATCGAGCCGAGCGCATCGCCTCACGTACGGGAAGTGTCAGCTCGAACCAGTTGCCGCAAAACGAATCATTGTCATCCACGTCCGCTCCGTAATACGTGCGTGCTTCGAGCATCATGATGGAGTGGTCATCACGATCGCGGAGTCTGATTTCGTTAAAAGCATCCTCGTCTAGCTGCATGTATGTGAAATTAAAGCCGTGATCTGTCATCGAACGCGCGTGCTTGGCAAGCTCCGGCTGCACGAAAGTAACTGCCGGAGCATCAAACTCGCGATCGTGCAGCCCGATGCTGAGTACACCATCGCTGACGACGGCGTATTTGTGAGACCACACGTCGCCGATCTCGAGTTCCGAGAACCCCAATGTCTTGTAAAAGTGCAGTGACTCGATGATATTCGAAGTCCGGACGCTGAATTCCAGAAAGTGTCCGATACCGCTCACTGTCCTGCTCCCATCGCAAGAGCACGTTGCTTTGAGCGGTCTCGCTCACGTGCGTCCTCACTGGCACTCCAGTCTGTCGACGACTCCGGCCAGCCGCCCACGTGTTTTTCAACAAGGCGGCAAAGAAATGCGACATGGTCGTCACGTGCATTCAGTGCGGGAATGTAGTGCAAGGAACCACCTCCTGACTGCGAAAACAACGCTGCATTACGGATCGCGATTTCCTCCAGAGTTTCCAGGCAATCCGCGGCGAATCCAGGGCAAACAACATCAAGCCGCTGGACCTTATTCGTACCCAGCTCGGCGATTATTTCATCAGTGTACGGTCTTAGCCACTCCGCACGGCCAACCCGGGATTGAAAAGCAACGGTCCAGTCGGCGTCACCGAGTTCAAGCGACCGGGCCGTGAGCCGTGCTGTTGTCAGGCACTGACAGTGATAGGGATCGCCGTCGAGCAGGGTCTGCTTCGGTAAACCGTGAAACGAGAACAAAAGTTTCTCGCCACGACCATATTGGTCCCAATAGTCGCGAATGCTGCTCGTCAAGGCAGCGATGTAGCCAGGTGCATCGTGGTAGTGATTGATGAATCGCAACTCCGGCACCCAGCGGCGCTTACCGAGAAGCGCTGTTACGGCATCGAAAACGGATGCCGTCGTGGTACTCGAGTACTGCGGATATAACGGCAACACGATGATTCGCCGCGCGCCTGCGGCATGAATCTCGTCGAGCGCAGCCCGAAGCGACGGCTTGCCATAGGACATGCCGAGCGCTACCCGGACAGATCCGCCAAGCCTTGTTGATAGTCGCTCACGAATTCCTTCGGCGATGTCGGTCGAGTGCGTCAACAAGGGGGAACCGTTGTCGGTCCAGATTTCTCTATAAGCGCGCGCGGATCGCGCGGGTCGAACTCTGAGGATCACTGCATGCAGCATCAGCCACCACAGCGGTCGCCAGATCTCGATGATACGGGGGTCCCACAGAAATTCAGCAAGGTAACGACGAACGGCCGACGCCGTCGGCGCGTCGGGTGTGCCAAGATTGACGAGAAGGATTCCCAGGGCTTCACTGAGCCCGTGCTCGTAGTTTGGCGTTGACTGAAACGTCGGCATAAGAACCCGGACCGGAGCTTACTGCCGGTAACAGTACTGCAAAGGCAAGCTATGTGCCACCGTAGCACGCTATAATTCCTTGTCTTGATTGACATTTGCGCGATGGACGAACGATGAACGAAAACACCCCGACCGAGCCCCGGAACTCCGAGCGTTGGGCGCTGATCCGCGATACAGCCGTGCTGCAGTTCAAACTGATCGTGGACGGTTTGCGCGATTTTCTCCTGGTCCCGGCTTCACTCATCGCCGCAATCCTGAGCCTGGCGACGGCAAAAGATGGTCGGCCCGGCCCCCAGTTTTATCGGCTACTCGTTGCCGGCAAGCGAAGCGAACACTGGATTAACCTGTTTGGCGCTCACGCGCGCTCCGCCGAAGATTCCGCACAGGATGGCCGCCCGGGTGACATGACCATCGATGAACTTGTCGTGCGCGTTGAGTCATTCGTAGTCGACGAATACAAACGTGGCGGGGTGACCGCGCAGGCAAAGGTCCGCATCGACAAGGCGCTAGACGCTATTCAACGCCGCGCGCGGAACAGGGCCTAGGATTGGGGTCCGATCGTCCCGGCGCCGGGTTCGAATGCCCCTGATTTCAGGCGCCGAATGTAATCTTTGTACGCCCGCATGGCCTGGTAGCCGAACATCCAGATGATCGGAATATTCGCGAACAATATTATGCCTGTTCCAATGCCGATGACGTTGTCGAGGTCGGCATCCGTTTTCACAAAGCCCAGTGTTGCGAGAATGATGAGGCCGCAGTAAATGAGTCTGTAGGTCAAAACAAGTCTCTCGCCGCCTATGAAAACAACGCCCTGTTCGCCGTAGTAACTCCAGGAAATCATTGTTGAAATGGCAAATAACCACGTTGCGATCGTAATGACCCATTTGCCGAGACCTGGCGTGACCGTGTCAAATGCTTTTGCGGTTAGCGTCGCTCCAACATAGTTTCGGTAATAACCGTCGCTGGCGATTGCCGGTTGATTGTCACTAACGAACGGGCTCCACACAATCTCGAACCCCGACGCCGTGGCCTTCGCAGCGCCTGTCATCTTGTGAAGAGCGTTGGCCGTTTGAACGTTGTCGTGTGCGCGCACAACAATGAAAGCACTATCGTCTTCAAACCACTCACCGCTATCCACCGCGATGCTCGGCAAGGTCCAGCCCTGATCGGTTTGCGTGAACTCAGGCAGTTGATCAAATGTGAAATCGGGAGCGCGGTTCCAGATGCCCGTTGACAGAATAATCAGTGCTGTGAACGTGCAAACAACGATCGTGTCGATGAAAGGTTCAAGGCCCGCAATAATGCCCTCACGCGCCGGCTCGTCAGTTTTAGCAGCAGCATGAACCATCGGCGACGAGCCCTGGCCGGCCTCATTCGAGAAAATCGCCCGCTTCATGCCGATTTGGAACGCGAAAAATACGGAGCCACCAATGAATGCGCCACCAGCGGTTGCGGGCGAAAACGCTGACTTGAGGACAAGCGCGAGCATCGCGGGAATTTCGCTGACGTTCGCGGCAAGCACCCAAAGGCCCGTCAGCAAATACGCGGCCACCATGAGTGGCACGATCGTCGCGGCAAACTTTCCGATGCGCTTGATACCGCCGATAATCACGCCACCGACGAGAATCGCGAGGATGACGCCACTAATCCAGGTCGGAACGCCGTAGTAGGCCTGAGTAATTTCTGCGACATTCCATGCCTGGAACATGTTGCCGCCGGTCGCCGTTGAGACAAGCATCGCGATACAAAAAATGATGCCAATAGTCCGGCCTAGTCGCGGCCAGTTCTTCTGAGCCATTCCCTTGGCCGCAACCCACATGGGGCCACCATGCGGATTGTCAGGATCATCGGTATTGCGGTACAACATCGACAACGTGACTTCGGTCAGCTTGATGGCCATTCCGAGGATGCCGACGACCCACATCCAGAACACGGCGCCCGGACCGCCCAGCGCAATTCCAAGCGCTACACCGCCAATGTTACCGAGGCCGACGGTCGCTGAGAGCGCCGCCGCCAGGGCCTGGAAATGGTTAATTGCGCCGGGGTCCTCGGGATCGTCGTATGCGCCGCGGACGACGCTCGGCCCGTGACGTAGCGACCAGTACTGCGAAAAGCCGCTCCAGAACGTGAACAACAGCCCGGTGCCGACGATCGCGTACAACACGTATTCATGCCACAGGAAGGAATTGACTAAAGCCAGAAAGCCGCTTATATCGCTCATGTATTAGCCACCACCGACGGTGGGTGCGGCTTCCAGGATTGCCGACACACCCATACCGCCCGCGGTGCAAATCGAAATAAGGCCGCGCCCCTTGCCTTGCTCATTCAGTATTTTTGCGAGTGAGGCCACGATGCGCGCGCCTGTCGCAGCGAACGGATGTCCGATCGCGATGCTGCCACCTTTAACGTTCAGGCGGGACAGGTCGATCGGCCCCATCGGCTCATTGCGCCCCAATCGATTGCGGCAAAACTTTTCGGATTGCCAGGCCTTGAGCGTCGTGATCGCCTGTGCGGCAAAAGCTTCGTGAATTTCGTAGAAATCGAAATCCTGCAGCCTCAGGTTAGCCTGCTTCAACATATCGGACACAGCGTAAGCTGGCGCCATGAGCAATCCCTCGTCGTCGACAAAATCGACGGCCGCGACCTTTGCAAACGTCAGGTAAGCAAGTATTGGCAGATTTTTCTTGCGGGCCCAGTCCTCCGACCCGAGCAGTACAGCAGCAGCGCCGTCGGTGAGCGGTGTGCTGTTGCCGGCGGTCATCGTCGCATCGTCGCCCTTGTCGAAGACCGGCTTTAGCGCCGAGAGTTTCTCAAACGTCGTATCACGCCGAATGTTGTTGTCTTCCTCGGCATCCATGAATGGCGCGACGAGGTCGTCATACCAGCCTGCGTCGAAAGCGGCGGCCGCTTTTACGTGACTGGCAAGCGCCAGTTGATCCTGATGCTCGCGTTGCACGTCCCATTCCTGGGCCGTGATTTCCATGCTTTGTCCCATGGAGAGTTTCGTGCGGGGTTCCACGACGTTGGGGTATTCGGGGATGAAGTGACCTGGCCGGAGCCGAAACCAGGGCTTTATTCGCTGAAGCAGACTGTGCGCAGAGTAGGCATCAAGCAGAACGCGTCGAAAATCATCTTTTAAGACGATTGGCGCATCACTCGTGGAGTCCGTACCACCGGCGATGCCGCAGTCAATCTGCCCCAGGGCGATTTTGTTCGCAATCATCACAGTCGCCTCAAGGCTGGTGCCGCAGGCGCGCTGTAAATCGACGCCAGGTGTGCGCATTGAGAGACCCGCTTCAATGGCCGACTCGCGAGCGAGATTCCAGTCTTTCGAGTGTTTTATTACAGCACCCAGGGCGACATCACCCAACGTCTGACCCTTTAAGTCAAACTTGCTGACCACGCCCTCAAGGGCCGCCGCCATCAAGTCCCGATTCGAACAGTGTTTGTAAACCGAATTTGAGCGGCAGAACGGTATTCGTGATCCGCCGACTATAGCGACTCTTACAGCTCGTCCATCATGCAGCATCAATTGCCTCCAACCATGACGATAAATTTTCCGATCGCAGCCGAACCTTACACCATTGCTCCGCCTTACCGTAAGATTCAGCAGATGTCTTCCGTCTCAGAAACTCTCTCCTGGCGACACGAGACCAGCCGCTTATTTAAATTGGCTGGTCCGCTGATCGTCAACAACCTGTCGCTCGCCGGCATGCAGTTCGCGGATACGGTGATGGCGGGTCGGCTCGGCGTGTCGACACTGGCGGCCGTCGCTGTCGGCGGCAGCGTGTGGTTTTTCGCGTTCACGATCGGGCTGGGGCTTCTGATGGCGATCTCGCCCATTGCCGCGCGACATTTCGGTGCCGGCGACAAAAGACTCATCGGCCGCTACACGAGACAGGGAATTTACCTCGGCATTGCGCTTTCGATTCCCGTTATTCTCGCAGCGCAGTTCCTCGTGCAGCCATTGCTGGTTTTCATTCCGATCGATGCCGAATTTCGCGAAATGACCGTCGGCTATACGCGGGCAATTACGCTGGGCGCACCGGCGATGTTCGTTTTTCTCGCGCTCAGGTTCACGACCGAAGGCATCGGTTATACGAAGCCGATAATGTATCTGTCGTTCTTCGCGATCGTGTGCAATGTATTTCTGAATTGGGTGCTTATCTTCGGACACCTGGGTGCGCCGGCGCTCGGCGCGGTCGGCTGTGCCCTCGCCAGCGCGATCACAATGTGGTTGATCGCCATTGGCCTGGCGGTGTATATGTTCTCAGCGAAGATCTACCAGCCGCTGGGGATATTCTCGCGGCTGGCGCCACCGCGCCCTGAAATATTGCGGGAAATCATAACGCTGGGTACACCAATCGCCGTAACGATTACGGCCGAAGCTGGCCTGTTCAACGCCGTCTCGATCATGATGGGTACGCTGGGTGCGGCAATTACGGCGGCGCACCAGATTGCGATCAATTTTGCCGCGACCATGTTTATGGTTCCGCTGGCACTTAGTTCTGCCATCACCATTCGCGTCGGTCACGAACTCGGGGCCGGCCGGATGAAACGAGCTCGCTATGCCGGTGGTTTCGGCATATTCGTTTGTGGGGCATTCATGGCCCTTTCGGCGATAGCGCTGCTCGTCTTCCGCGATGCCGTTGTCGGTATGTACACCAATGATGCGGTTGTGAAGAACATCGCAATCAGTCTGCTGCTGATGGCAGCAATCTTTCAGGTAGGGGACGGCGTGCAAATTGGCGCGGCCGGAGCTTTGCGCGGCTACAAGGACACGCACATTCCGATGATCATCAATACCTTTTCGTATTGGGTACTTGCATTTCCGCTGGCGTATCTCGCGGCCGTAACGTATCGATTGCCGCCCAACTATATCTGGGGTGGCTTCGTCATAGGCTTGAGCGTCGCAGCGGTCTTGCTGACCTGGCGCTACAATCGCGTGTCACGTCCGCTGCAGTGAGCCTTTGTGCCGGCGGTTTTTGGAACCGGCATCTTTTAGCTTTTTACTTCTGGCCAAAGTTCGGGCTGTCGTCAGCAAGGTACTCATTTTCCTCGGCCGTATTTTCACGCCCGAGCAGCTTGTTGCGGTGGGGGAAGCGGCCAAACTGGTCGATGATATCGCGGTGCAATTCGGCAAACTGTGCGATCGTGCTGAACGTTTCACGGTAGGTAGGCGAAACGGCTTCGGCCAGCCTGTTATACAGTTCACAGCCCTTCGCCTGCACCTTCGCTGACTCGGCATGTTGCAGGGGCATGTAATAAAATGCACGCTGAATCGGCGTCAGTCCCTGGTCTTTCTTCTCCATGGCGCCTTCGACGCAGAGTCTGAGCGCCACATTGTCCTTTTCGAATGCTTTGGCCGTGTTTCGATAGATGTTGCGGCGAAACTGGTCGAGCAAGAGTATCAAGGCGAGCCGACCGCGCGATTCGTCCGCCCAGTGGTCGAGCTCACCGTCGCTGGCACGATCCACGTCGTCGGCGAATTCAGTTTGAATCTCCTGGTCGAACGCCGCGTCGTCGCCGAACCAGATGTCCATGCGCCGATCAATTTGCGGTGCGCTGAGATCCAGCTCCTTGAACCAGAACGACAGGATCGCATCAATTCGGTGCTGGTCTTCGGCCGCCATGGTTGCGCCGCCGGACTCGCTAAGTGGTGATTCGGTCATTTCGGTATTCCTGCGTAGATAGTGCGAACCAGTTCACATTTTGGGTATTCCGACCAGTTATCGCCCCTAATGTCAGTAGACTTTAGCAGATGATGGTAGGCGTCACCCGAACCGCGTTACTGCTGCTCTTGGCACTGGTCGCAAGCTGCAGCGGTGATGTGAGTGACCCTGAAGAGCAGATTCGCGCCTGGATGGGTGCAATGCGGGAAGCCGCCGTGGACAAGGCCCGAGGCGATATTGTGGCAGGTATTTCGGTGGCTTATATCGATGCACGTGGTAACAGTCGCGACGATATCGACAAGCTGCTGCGCCTGTATTTTTTGCGGCAGGACAAGATCGCATTGCTGAGCAGCATCGACGAAGTCAGGGTGATTGGCGGGACGGCCGCTGAGGTGTCCGTGACAGTGGCTATGGCCGCTACCACCAACAACGCGCTCGGATTCAATGCAGATGCATACCGATTCGAGCTGGAACTGGAGTACGACGGCGACGACTGGCAGCTGATATCGGCACGTTGGGGAGAATTGGGCGAGCAAACTCGTTAAGGAGACGGCCATGAACGAACGAGCGGTTTGTAACGGCGGCGCCGTGGCGCTCACTGTAGTGCTGTTGTCGGCGTGCGCGAGCCTCGAAGACATCGTCAGTGCCCCCAATGTCTCACTGCGCAATGTGCATGTTCAGAATATTGGGTTCGGCAGCCAGACGTTCATTCTGGCCTTTGACGTGACAAACCCAAATCCTTTTCCGCTGCCAATCAAGACAATCAGCTACGGCGTGAAACTAGATGGCCATCGCTTTGCCAGCGGCGAGGCGACGAGTGCTTTGACGGTACCGGCGGGCAGTGACGGCGAATTCGCGATCAGCGTTGACCTGAATTTGCTGCAGACCGCGCCACAATTATTGTTCATCGTCGAAGATGCAACCCGGCGGGATATTCCGTACTCGCTTGAGGGCCAGTTCGGCTTCGATATTCCATACGCGAAGCCCTGCAGATTCGAAAACACTGGATTGATTCGCCTGCACGCCTCGGCGCGCTAGTCCTGCAGGCTGGGCAGCAACACCGAAAATCGAACCCCGCCGTCGACATTGCCTGCTTCCATCCTGCCGTTGTGTCCGTCAGCGATGAGTTTTGCGACGTAAAGGCCAAGTCCGAGATGCTTGTTGTCCTCGTCCGGTCGTATCGACACCATTGAATCAAACATTTGCGAGCGCATTCGCTCCGGCAGTGGCGGCCCCGGATTAGTGACATCCAGGCGCAGGAGCGGTTTTGACCGCGCTTCGCCGTCGTCGATCGAAATGCCAACTATGATCTGGTCACCTTCGGCGCTGAAGCTAACGGCATTGTCGACAAGCTTGTCGAGCATCTGGATCAGCAGCTCCGGTGAGCCACTCGCCGGAAACGAACTGCCGTCGCTGTCGAACACAAATTTGCGTCCGGTATAGACATCGCGATATGCGCTCACAGTTGACTCAACCACGGTACGCAAGTCGAAATTCTCGGGCTCGGCGTTCGTCATTAACTCTTCAACGCGACTCGCCTCACTCATCGCGCTGAGAATCCTGCGCAGTCGATCCGCGCCGTCTTTCGCCCTGGCCGTGTACTCGACCGCAGCCTCACTGAGCGCCTCGTGTTCCAGGTTTTCGAGTGACGAGCTTACGATCGCGAGCGGCGTCCGGAGTTCGTGAGAAAGTTTTGTCGCAAGCGTTCGAAGGTATTCGTTGTAATCGCCGAGTTGACCCAGTATATGGCCAAAGCTTCGGGAGAGATCCCCGATTTCGTCGGCGGAGTTTGAACTGGGCAGCGTCGCATGGAGTTGGTCGCTTTCGAGCGCCTGTTCCGCCGCGATGCTCAGCCGGCGAATGCGACGCGACAACAGGCTCGCATAGCCGAGCAATACGCCTGCAACGACAAACATGGCGATGAGCGTGACGTTCATGAGCCGGGCGAGGCCCTGGTTTGTCAGGCTAAGAATCGCATCTGTGCCCTGCTGCAGGACGATTGCGCCGATCGTTTCATCAGAGACCGTGACCGGTGCCGCAACGGCTACTATGGCACGGCCGCTGTCGGTGCTTCTGAACCAGGCGGCCGCTTGCCGACCTGCGAGCGACACAGCGATATAGGGCTGTTGTTCGCGGCCGCCAGGGTCGGGTTCGGCGAATGAGGACTCCTTGCCCGGCTCAACCAGCGCGTCGTACGCGAATCGCAGCCAGTTCGAGACCGGCGCGTTAACGGTTTGCACCCGCATGTTACCAACTTCCGCAATCCGCCAGCCGGATGCATCGGTCACGATTAGTCGCATGCCTCGTTGCACCAGGCCGCTCGCGATATGGGTCAGCTCATCGGATACGCTTACGAAAGGCCCCGGCACGCGGGTGGCGAAGCTTGCACTGCGAATTCCGCTATCGCCTGGGCTCGACGTGTTGTTGACGACGATGCCAATGTGAGTTCCCAGGCGATTGCGAGGGATGCGTGCTTCGAGTTGATAGCCGCCAGGAACGTCCTGCCAGTAGGCGCGAATCGTTGTTTCGGGCTCGAAGCCGTAGGCATTTTGAACAAAGGGTACGACCGACCCGGGCGCCTCTGCCGAAAATGAAAACGATTCTTCCAGGTACGGGGGGTTCGCGCTGACCACTCTGATACGATCCGCGTGTCGTGAGCCGTCGGTCGGAACCAACGCGCCGGCATCCGCATAGACCACGTGTTTGTCCGCCACCTCTACGAACAGGTAAAGGAAATCCGCTGACAGGCCCGTGGCGAAGCGGATCATACCGTCGGCGCCGCGCATGGACCGCAACGACCTCTCGTCGAGAGGCCAGTCGTCAAAGTAGCCATCGATGACAGGCGTTGTTTCCAGGCGGTGGCCATACAAGGAATCACCGACGCTATGGCCTGGGTCGAGACGGGCGGGAAACTCCTGGTCGTACTGCGCCATCGAATCGGCTATGGCCTTCGCGGACACGGCCAGCATCTGCTGCTGGCTGGTGCGCAACGCCGATTCCGTTTCGCGAATAAACTGGCAACCGGCCCACGGCAGCATCAGGGTTAGCAGGCTGACAAGAAGTAGCTGCCGCTTGAGTGTCATGGTCGTGTGCGGCCGCTATTCATCCAGCCAGCGGTAGCCCATGCCGTAGACAGTCTCGATCGCGTCGAAGTCGGCATCGATGGCAACGAACTTGCGGCGTATTCGTTTGATATGAGACGTAATCGTGTTGTCGTCCAGCACGGCTTGAGCCGCATCCATGAGTTGCTGGCGATTTTTGACATGCCCCGGGTATCGGGCCATGGCATGTACCAGCCAGAACTCGGTCAGGGTGAGGCCCACAGTTTGTTCCTTCCACGCGATCGTCATCCGGTCCGTATCGATGGTCAGGTGTCCGCGTGTCATACGGCTTGCTGCAAGCTGTGGTTTCGACATCGCATCGAGGCGACGGAACAGGGCCGCGATACGCGCCAGCAAGTGCGGCAAACTGATGTCCTTTGTCAGGTAATCATCGGCGCCAAGACGCAATCCGGACACGGCGTCGAATTCGCTGTCACGCGCTGTCAGGAAAATGATCGGCAGGTCGGACGCGCGTGACCTGAGGTCGCGGCACAGCTCGAAACCTCCTTCGACATCGTCCTTGAGGTTCACGTCGATGACGACGAGGTCTGGCAGACGCGCCGCGAAAGCATCCAGCGCAGCCTCGCGCGCCTCGTAGGCATCGACCTCATAGCCCTCGCGCCGAAACGCGGCGACATAGTTGTCCCGAATGGCGACCTCATCTTCAACAATAGCGATGCGCTTGGCCACAAATCACTCCAGTGCAGTACAGCCACAATTTGCCACATTACGCCGGTGAATTGCCATGGCGTAGTCGGTGCGGCGGCGCATTGCCTTGTTTGAATGCACCTGTCAGCCCATGGAGAGACACGATGCATTGGAAAAGCCGGACCTGGAGCGCGTTTGTCGCTGTCGTTATCATTTTTCACCCTGCCGGCGCGTTTGCCGATGAGCTGTCGCCCGGCGCCATGCAGGGAGGCAGCCTGCTTCTGCGCATGCAGGACGGCTATCGCGTGTCGACATTGCTGAGTACAGAGGTCGACATGCAGATCAACGGGCTCGTCGCGCGTGTGGCGGTCCGTCAGGAGTTTCGAAATGAGGGCAGTGACTGGGCCGAGGGCGTCTACGTTTTCCCGCTGCCGGACAAAGCGGCTGTCGATCACATGCGATTGCATATTGGCGACCGTTTTATCGAAGGCGAGATTCGTGAGAAAGAGCAAGCAAAAAAGGAATACGAGCGGGCAAAAAAGGCGGGTAAAAAGGCCAGCCTCGTTGAACAGCAGCGCCCGAACCTGTTCACGACTTCGGTGGCCAATATCGCTCCCGGCGAAATCGTGGTCGTCGAGATCGAATATCTTGAAGACCTTCGCTATGACAACGGCTCGTTCAGTATTCGCTTTCCGCTGACGATTACGCCGCGATACATCCCGGGGGCACCCGCGGCCTTGCCCGACCGCGAAGGCAGCGGCTGGTCGGCGAATACGTCCATCGTTGACGATGCATCGTTGATAACGCCGCCGATGGTCTCCATTTCGCGTGGCCATCGGGTGTCGATGAACATCAGCGTGAACGCCGGCATGCCGCTCGAAATCATCGCGAGCAGGTATCACCCGGTCAACGTGTCCGAGAATAGCGGCCGTTACACGGTGTCGTTGATGGGCGGTACTGTACCGATGGACCACGACTTCGAGCTGCTCTGGCGCCCGGCACGAAACACAGCACCGCGGGCGATGGCGTTTTCGGAGACGGTTGACGGCGAGCCTTATTACCTGCTGATGGTTATGCCGCCGTCGGCGGAAGCAGCAACGGCAAACGTCATGCCGCGCGAGATGATATTCATCATCGACACGTCAGGATCGATGCACGGCACCTCGATAGCGCAGGCCAGGAAAGCGGTGCGCCGGGCGCTGCGAGGACTGCGTCCAGGTGACCGTTTCAATGTCATCGCGTTCAGCTCGCGGCCGAACCCGCTTTTTTCATCCAGTGTGGCGGCAAGCCCGCGAAATCTCTCATCGGCCGAGCGTTTCGTCGCGGCACTGAGTGCAAACGGTGGAACCGAGATGCGAGCCGCACTCGAGCTGGCGTTACACTCGCGGCCCGACGAAAGCCGTCTGCGACAGCTGGTTTTCATCACCGACGGCGCGGTCGGGAATGAAGATGAACTGTTCAGGCTAATTGAGCGAAAACTCGGTGATGCTCGATTGTTCACGGTCGGCATCGGTTCAGCGCCCAACAGCTGGTTCATGCGCAAGTCCGCCGAGGTGGGTCGAGGCACTTTTACGACGATCAGCGCACTTCACGAAGTCGGCGAAAAGATGGAGCGTTTGTTCGACAAAATCGAGCAACCTCGAGTAACGAACATTAGCGTCGACTGGCCGGGTTCTGTTGTCGCCGAGAGTTACCCGAGTGTCGTGCCCGACCTCTATCTCGGCGAGCCTGTTCTCGTCAAAGCGAGAATCACCGGCGAACTGCGGTCGACGGACAGTGTTTCCATCAGTGGCAACTCGGCTGCCGGCGCGTGGTTTCAGGAAGTCAGCCTGGTCGGCGACCAACCGAGCTCCGGCGTCGGTGCGCTCTGGGCGCGTGCTCGCATTGCCAATCTGTCAGATGAGGAACGGCGTGGCGCGAACCCGGGCGAGGTTCGCACCGCAATCGTCGCAACGGCGCTGAAGCATCATCTCGTTAGCAAGCACACGAGCCTGGTCGCGATCGACAAAACGCCTGTTCGACCCGCCAGCGATCCACTGAGGAAGGATCAGGTGCCCAATCTAATGGCCTATGGTCAAAGCGGCAACGCGATATTCGGATTTCCGGCGACGGCGACGAACGCGCAGCAGCTGCAGCTGCTCGGGGCCAGCCTCATTGCGGCGGCGCTGTTGTTGATGCTGCTCGGCCGGCGGCGGAAGATCGTTCATGTCCGGGCGTGCTAGTCGCGCCAGGAGCTGGGTTGTGGCATGCCTCCTGTGTCTCGGATTCTGGCAGCTCGGCCAGGGTGCCTACATTCCCGCCAAGGCCTGGGTTGCGCAGGAGCTGATGTTGCGAGCGTGGCACCGGGCTGCGGGCGGCCAGATCGATCCGGCGCCGTGGCCATGGGCGGATACCTGGCCCGTAGCCAGGATGCTCGCGAAAGGCGGTGACGTTGACCTTATCGTTCTCGCGGGTGGTTCGGGCCGCACGCTCGCGTTCGGCCCCGGACACCTCAGCGCAAGTTCTTTGCCGGGTCAACGCGGCAACAGTGTCATCGCCGGCCATCGTGACACGCATTTCAGTTTCCTTGCGAACCTGGCTATCGGCGAGTCACTGCGTATCGAGACGTCCGACGGGCGTGAACATACATACGAGGTTATCGATCTCGATGTCGTCGACGCGCGTCGCGGGAGTCTGTTGCTGGATACCGACGAGGCGATTCTCAGTCTCGTGACCTGTTACCCGTTTAGTGCGATTGAGGCGGGTGGACCCATGCGATTTGTGGTCACTCTGCAGCTTGTGACTCAGGCAAAAGCATCAAGCGCCGTGGTTGCCGGATCATGATACCGTACGCCGATGGAGGGACCGAAAGCCAGGTTAACCGAGGGACCGGTAAGTAAGCACCTGATCGACATGACAGTGCCAGTGTTGTTCGGCATCGCCATGTTGATGGCCCAAAGCCTGATTGATACCTGGTTTATTGGCCGGGTTGGTGATCGCGAACTGGCTGCATACGGCTTCGGCTACCCGATTCTCATGATCGTAACGAGCGTCGCGATCGGCCTCGGTGCCGGCACCTCCTCGGTCGTCGCACGGGCAATCGGAGCCGGCGACCATCGTCGTGCCAGGCGCCTGTCGACCGACAGCCTGTTTCTCGGTTTCCTGGTCACCATGGTCGTTTCCGCAATCGGCATCATGACGACCGATCCGCTGTTCCGCCTGCTTGGCGCACCGGAGGATATGCTGCCGATGATTCGGACGTTCATGGTCATCCTGTACTCCGGTGTTCCGTTCATTGTCGTCGGCATGGTCGGCATGGCCAGCATGCGTGCAACCGGTGATACGCGATTGCCAAGTATGCTCATGGTGCTTGCAGCGATACTCAACGTCATTCTTGACCCGATATTGATTTTCGGGATCGGGCCGGTGCCGGCGATGGGCCTGAATGGTGCGGCGATGGCGGCGCTGCTTGCACGTGGCACAATCTTTGTCGGCACCGTCTACCTGATGCGCTGTCGACTGGATCTGCTGAGTTTCAACAGGCCCGATCCGGTCGAGATGCGCAAGTCCTGGATCGATATCCTGCATGTCGGCATCCCGGCAGCGGCGACCAATGTGATTGTGCCGCTGGGCGCTGCAATTGTAACGGCAATGATTGCTCGTTTTGGCCCGGAGGCTGTGGCCGGTTTTGGCGTTGCGAGCCGGGTCGAGGCGATGATGCTCGTTATCTTCTATGCGATGTCATCGATCATCGGTCCGTTTGTCGGCCAGAATCTTTCCGCGGGCCGTGAGGGCCGCATCCTGCGCGCCCTCTGGCTTTGCACGGTATTTTGTATTGGCTCCGGACTGGTGATCGCTCTGATGCTCGCGTCGTTTTCCGACTTCATACCGAGATTGTTCAGCCAGAACGAGGCAGTTATCAGCGTGACACGGCTTTTTCTCTGGATCGTGCCGATCAGCTACGGCACCTATGGCATGGTCATGGTGATGAATGCGTCATTTAACGGTCTTGGCAAGCCAATGCCGGCCGTCTGGATCAGCGTTGCGAGGATTCTGGTGTTGTACGTGCCGCTCGCCATCGTGGGCTCCCGGTTTTACGGCATTGCCGGAATTTTCGCGGCGTATGCAATCGCGAATATTCTTTCGGGTATCGGCGCCTATATCTGGGCGCGCAACACGGCGCATCGTCTATTGGTAATGCGCCCGTAGCGAGTTATACGGACGGTAATACCTTTCGACGATAGCCAATGTGCATACCGACGCCGCGGCTTGCCATAAACAGCATGAAGGCGAGCCAGAGGCCATCGTTGCCCAGGCCCTGAAGCAGGTACCACGCGGGCAGGAAAACGACGAACGCGGAGATCACCATGATGTCGCGCATTTCACGTGCACGTGTCGCGCCCACGTAAACGCCGTCATAAAGAAACGACCAGACCGATATCAACGGCGAGATAATCAACCATGGCAGGTAACGCATCGAAGCTTCGCGAATTTCCGGCAGGTCGGTCATCGCCGAAATCAGCAGCGGGCCGCCAACGACGTAAAAGAGCGACAAACCCGCGGCAAATATCAGCGACCATTTCAGCGATAGCCGCACGGCTGTTTTAAGCGACTCCCGATTTTTCTCGCCTATGGCTTTGCCTACGAGCGCTTCTGCGGCATGTGCGATACCGTCAAGGCCCAGCGCGGTCAGGTATTGCAAATTCATGAGTACGGCATTTGCGGCGAGAATCACTTCACCCATGCGCGCACCCTGCACGGTGACGAAGGCAATTGTGAACATCAGCGCCATGGTGCGAACAAAGAGATTACCGTTGATCGCGAAAAACGCCGCGTACTCTCGCCAGTTCACGAGCTTACTGACAGGCCAGTGACCTGCGTGCTGCCGCAGAGCGCCGACAACAAAGTACAAAGCGACGGTCAGGCCCATGTATTCGGCGATCACGGAAGCGAGAGCGACTCCGTCCACCTTCATCCCGAGAACAAGTACGAAAACCAGGTCCAGCACGATATTCGAAATGTTGATCGTCAGGAAAATCAGCAACGGAACGCGCGCATTTTGCAGGCCTATGAACCATCCGAGCAACGCCATGTTTGCGAGCGTTGCCGGTGCGCTCCAGATGCGAATCGAGAAATACTCGAGTGCGTTTGTCTCGATGCCCGGTGCCGCCCCGACCAGGTGTAATGCGAGCTGGCTGACTGGCCATTGTGTGACGAGAAGCAGGAGCGCGATCGCAAATGCCACAATCAGAGATTGGCCCAGCGAGACCCGCAAGCCGTCGTTGTCCTGCGCACCGAAACTTTGCGCGGCGATTCCCGTCGTTCCCATGCGCAGGAAATTCATTCCCATGTACAGGAAACTGAAAATCATGCTGCCGATGGCAACGGCACCCAGGTAGATCGGGCTATCCAGATGGCCGGTAACACCGGTGTCGACCATGCCGACGAGTGGCACGGAAATATTCGAAAGAATCAGCGGCGCGGCGATGCGCCATACGTCACGGTCTCCGGGCAGCGACGTATCAGCCAAACGCGTTGGCGCCGGTCAATTCGCGACCGACCGACAGCTGGTGAATGGTCTCCGTGCCTTCGTAGGTTATGACGCTCTCAAGATTCAGCATGTGGCGAATGGAAACGTACTCCGCGCTGATGCCGGCGGCGCCGAGAAGGTCGCGAGCGTCGCGTGCAATATCGATGGCCGCGCGGCAGTTATTCCATTTCGCAAGCGAAACCTGTGTCGCAGTGAGTTCACCGGCGTCCTTGATCCTTCCCAATCGCAGTGACAGAAGTTGAGCTGTAGTGATGCGGCGGCTCATGTCGGCCAGTCGTATTTGCGTGGCCTGATTACTTGCAAGCGGTTTGCCAAACAAGACCCGGTCCTTCGAATACTCCAGGACCTCGTTCAGGCAGGCCTGTGCCGCGCCAATGACACCCCAGGTAATGCCGTAACGCGCCTGCGTAAGACAACTCAGGGGGCCGCGCAGACTGCTGACGCCGGGCAGCACATTCGCTTCGGGAATACGCACGTTGTCGAAAAACAAACTCGCAGTGATCGATGCGCGAAGGGAAAACTTGTTCTCGATCTCGTGCGCGACGAACCCGGGCATATCCTTTTCAACGATGAATCCCTTTATGCCCTCGTCGGTTTTCGCCCACACGATGGCGGCATCGGCGATCGTGCCGTTCGTAATCCACATTTTCGCGCCGTTCAAAATCCAGTCGCTACCGTCGCGCCTGGCCTGGGTCTTCATGTTGCCCGGGTCCGACCCGCCGTGCGCTTCGGTCAGGCCGAAGCAGCCGATGGCGTCACCCTTCGCCAAGGCGGGTAACCACCGCCGTTTCTGTTTCTCCGAGCCATAGGCATGAATCGGGAACATCACCAGGCTGCTTTGCACGGACACGAAGCTGCGCAGGCCACTGTCGCCGCGCTCCAGTTCCTGACAAATCAGGCCATAACAAACGCTGTTGAGGCCGGCGCAGTCATAGCCGTCGATCGAGCTGCCCAGCAGGCCGAGTTCGGCGACTTGCGGAACAAGTTCGCGCGGGAAGCTGTGCTCCTCGAAAGCCTCGCGCATGAGTGGAATCGCTTTTTCGTCCACGAAACGTGCAACGGTGTCCTTGACCATGCGCTCGTCATCGCTTAGTTGCGATCGGACATCGTACAGATCGAGTGGGTCAAGTCTGGAGTTCGGGTTCGCCACGGAAGGGTTCCTCGACGGCTGATGAAATACTGCGGGGCGTCGATTCTAAACGAGATGATGGAATCGCGATATACGATTAACAGGGTATTCCGAGGCGACGATACAAGACGGACAAAATCCACGCAGGGCCTATCATGATCGTTTGCAGGTCCTCGAAAAAGACGCGGCTGCCGCGCTGGCCGCGATGTCCCAGCCACAGCCCGATGATGCCAGCCGTCAGGAGGCCCGCCGATACCCGAACCGCCGAAAATTCGGACTGCGGAAGCCACATGTGAACGAATGCTACGCCCAGCAGGAAAGGCAGCAATCCGATCGCGAGCGACAGGGAGATGATGAAGTAGTAGACCGCGGCGACCATCAAGAAAGCGCTGCCCCAGTTGAGCAGTGGCGAAATCTCGTAGAATTCGTCGGGCGTTGGCAGGCTCCAGAGCATGCCGACAGTTCCGACTACAACCATGGGTACCGCAGCCCAGTAGATCCAGGGCCAGGTCAGGTTACGGTGATTGAGCTCGTAGCGCTCAAGCCAGTTGTCAGCTTCGCTCATGGTTCGTATCCGTCGGCAGACGAACTATTCTACACATCCCCGCTAATGCTGCCTGCGGTGCGAAAAATGAGACCTGGTTAAGGAGCCATTCAGCCTCACCCGGTCTACAATTCACCTTGATACGAGAGCAGCCGAATATGTGTCACCTGAAAAGACTGAAGAGGACGACGAAATGAATATCAAAGCGCTGGGATTTGTTTCCGCAGTGGTCGGAATCGCGGTGGTCGCGACGGGTTGTGAGACGCTGGATGCGTACACGCGCGAAGAGAAAACCAGTAACGCAACAAAAGGCGCGTTGATCGGCGCGGCGGCCGGTGCTGTCGTGGGCCTGATATCCGGTGATGATGCCGTCGATCGTCGTCAAAGGGCGCTCATTGGTGCAGGCATCGGCGCGCTGGCGGGTGGCTCCATCGGCTATTACATGGATCGCCAGGAAGAGCAGCTACGCGCCGAACTCGAGGGCACGGGTGTCAGCGTTACCCGAATTGGCAACAACATCACTTTGAACATGCCCGGCAACATTACCTTCGCAACGGATAGCTCCGACCTCCGGCCGGCGTTTTTCAACGTACTTAATTCGGTTGGCAAGGTATTGAACGAATTCGACAAGACCGTCGTAGAAGTAGCCGGTCATACAGACAGCACGGGTTCAGAAGCCCACAACCAGGGTTTGTCAGAACGTCGTGCGGGATCGGTGGCGCAGTACCTGCAGAGCCAGGGCGTTTCGGGGCAGCGCGTAATCTCGGTCGGTATGGGTGAGTTTTGGCCGGTCGCCGACAATCACTCGGAGGCGGGACGCAACGCGAACCGTCGCGTCGAAATCACGATGGTGCCGGTGACGTCCGGCTGATTCGGTACACGCGGGCCGTTGCCCGCGACTTCTTTCGCGGCGAACGGGGCACTCCTCATCGAAATGGCTCGCTACGCTGCGCTTTATTTCCGATAAAGAGCGCCCCGCCCGCC
>CAYLTW010000002.1:1208-30301 GCA_964386735.1 uncultured Woeseiaceae bacterium | reverse complement strand
CCGCCCCTACATCATCGCGTTACGCATCTTCTTGATTGCATTAACTTCGATCTGGCGAATGCGTTCCGCCGACACGCCGTAGACGTCGGCGAGTTCGTGCAGTGTTTTCTTGTTGTCAGTCAACCAGCGGCTTTGCATGATGTCGCGACTACGTTCGTCGAGCGTTGCGATCGCAGCGGTCATGCGACCTGTTGCATTGTCCTTCCAGTCCTTGTTTTCGACAATTTTCGCCGGGTCCGAGTTCGCGGCCGGCAGGTAAGCGGCCGGTGCGAAAGCGTACTCGTCGTCGGCGTTTGGTGCCGGGTCAAAAATCGCATCGCGTGCACTGAGACGCTTTTCCATCTCGGTAACTTCTTTGGCGCTGACGCCGAGATCATTCGCGACGGCATGTGTCTCGGCATGTGACAGCCACGCAAGGCTCTTCTTGTTCTTGCGAAGATTGAAGAACAATTTGCGTTGTGCCTTGGTTGTCGCGACCTTGACGATGCGCCAGTTCTTAAGGACGAACTCGTGTATCTCGGCACGAATCCAGTGAACCGCGAACGATACGAGGCGTACGTCGTAGCTGGGGTCAAAGCGTTTGACGGCTTTCATGAGTCCCACATTGCCTTCCTGGATCAGGTCATTGAGCGGCAGGCCATAGCCCGTGTAACCCTTGGCGATATGCACCACAAAACGCAGGTGCGCCATGACCAGTTGCCGTGCGGCCTCCAGGTCTTCCTCGTCACGAAAGCGATGGCTGAGTGCCTGCTCGTCCTCTTTGCTCAGGACAGCAACGGATCCGACGGCCTGAATATAGGCGTCGAGGCTGCCGACCGGGCCGGCAAGTACGAGATCGTTGTTGATTGTGGCAACTGCGCTGGTCATTGTTGTCCTCCGTCTTGGCATTCGATTTTAGCACTCGTCACCTTAGAGTGCTAACAAACCCGTTGGTTCCCGTGGAACTCGAACAATAATAGGATAAAAAACAACGATTTATCCATTCCGAACAGCCCGTGCTTATGTCCGAAGACAGCAGAAATCGGCTTATCGGGGCTCGATGCGCCGCATATGTCGCGCGGCGGCGAACCAGGAGCCCGTGAGGCCCAGGAACACGCCGATGCCAACGATAAGGCCAATTTCCGCCAACTCAAAGCTAAGAAGATCGATGCCGCCCTGGTAAAGCCCCGCAAGTCGCGCGACAGGCGCCTGCAGCAGGCGGACGCCGATTAGAACCAGCCCGATGGCAAGCAGGCCACCCAACAGGCCGTACCAGAACCCGGTCCATAGAAACGGTCTGCGGACAAACGCGTTGCTGGCGCCTATTAGCTTGGTGACCTCGATTTCCTCGCGACGATTCTGGATGTCGAGACGAATCGTGTTGCCAATGATGACAATAATCGCGGTGCCGAGGAGTATCGAGCCAATCAGTATCGCCTCGCGAAGGATATCGAGAATTGCGTGGAAGCGTCGCACCCATTCGGTGTCGACCTGCACGAGATCTGTCTCGGGCAGATTCGCCAGCTCCTCGCGCAGCAGCACCATTGACAGCGTTGTGTTGGCAGCGCTCGGCCGGACCACGAGGGTATGCGGCAGCGGGTTCTGCGACAGCTGATCCATCGCGTCACCGAAACCGGATTGCTGCTTGAACTCGGACAGCGCCTGCTCCGCTGTAATCACCTGGACGGCGTCGACGTCGGCGCGTTGTTCTATCAGTCGAGCGAGCTTGCCGGCGTCTTGCGCCGATATATTGCGATTCAGGAAGACCGAAAAGTCGAGTGCGTTGTCCCAGCTGCCGCTGACCGCTGCCGCGTTCTTGACGACGAGATTGAGCGCGGCGGGAAGCGCGAGCGTCACAGCAATCACGAGCACGATCATCAGGCTCGAAAATGGCTGACGCAGCAATCGCCCGAGCGACTGTCCGGCCATGCTGACGTGACGTCCAAACCAGATCGAAAGCGGGCCTGCTGACCGCACCGGCGCCGCTGCTGCGGTGTGTCTTGTTATTGCCATTGATCAGGACGTTCCTGCAGGCGCCCGTCGGCGAGTTCGATACGACGACAACCCAGCTTGTCGATCAACGTAATGTCATGGCTCGCGATCAGCAACGTGACGCCGAATTCATTGAAGCGCCGAAACACACGCATCACTTCGAGCGACAAATCGGGATCGAGATTGCCGGTGGGCTCGTCCGCGATCAACAATTTCGGCCGGCTGGCAATTGCCCGAGCAATTCCGACACGTTGCTGTTCGCCGGCTGACAGGGTCTCCGGATTTTTTTTCTCTTTGTGCAGCAGACCCACCTGCTCAAGCGACGCGCGAACCCGCCGCCCGGTTTCACGATGACCGGCACCGGCGATGATCAGGGGTAAAGCGACGTTGTCGGCGACCGAGCGATCGTAAAGTAGTTTGTGATCCTGAAAAACCATGCCGATCTGACGCCGATAGGCCGGGATCTTGCGACGACGTACTCGTCGCGTGTTTTGGCCGTCAACGATGACCTGGCCGCTCGTCGGGCGCTCTATCAATGCAATCAGGCGCAGCAAGGTGCTCTTGCCCGCGCCCGAGTGGCCCGTCACGAATACCATCTCACCTTTGTCGACCGTCAGGCTGAGGCCGGATAGCGCTTCCTGGCCGCCGGGAAAACGTTTGGTCACACCCTCCAGATGAATCATCGCGTGTTGTGTCTCACGTCGCTTCGTTCAGGCCCAGCAGGGCATCCGCGAACTCGCGGGCGGAAAATGCCTGCATATCTTCGGCTGCTTCGCCAATGCCGATGTATCTCACCGGAACGCCAAGCTGATTGGCGATCGCAAGCAGGATGCCACCCTTTGCACTGCCATCCAACTTCGTCACGGTAATTCCCGTGAGTCCAAGCGCGTCGTGGAATTTCTCAGCTTGCACCAACGCGTTCTGCCCCTGGCTGGCATCCAGCACCAGCATGATTTCATGGGGCGCATCACCATCCTGACGGGCAACGACGCGCTTGATCTTGACGAGTTCGTCCATCAGTCCCTGTTGGTTTTGTAAACGACCGGCCGTGTCGGCAAGCAGTACATCTATGTTCCTTGCTGCCGCCGCTTCCCAGGCATCGAAGATCACTGCAGCCGGATCCGCGCCGCTTTGCTGAGCAATTACCGATACGTCATTGCGTTTGCCCCAGGCTTGTAACTGTTCGACGGCAGCGGCACGAAAGGTGTCGCCTGCGGCGAGCATAACCGACAGACCCTGGTCCTGCAGTCGATGGGCCAGCTTGCCGATCGTCGTCGTCTTACCGGCGCCGTTCACGCCGACCAGGAGGATGACAAACGGACGAGCCTGATCGGGTATTTCGAGCGGTTTCGAGACCGGCTCAAGGATGGCCAGGATCGAGCGTCGCAAGCCGAGTTTCAGGGAATCGAGATCCCCGAGCTCTTTTCGCGCCAGCGACTTCCGCAGATCATTGATGATACGTGTCGTCGTGTCGATGCCGACGTCGGCCATGACGAGCAGGGACTCAAGTTCATCGAGCGAGCGCTCATCGATTTTTCCACTTGGCACGACGTTCGCGAGGTCGTACGTGAGCCAGTTGTCACCGCGATTGATACGCGCGCGAAGCCGCTTGAAAAATCCGCGCCGGTTGCCGTTTTCCGACATTTGCTTTTCGTCTTTTGCGAACATTCAGAGCGGTTACCTGTAGTGTATGCGGGTGACAAACGAGTTCGAAAAAGGCGAGAAGAAGTCGCAGGGACGGCTACGTATTGTAGCGGGATTCTGGCGAAGTCGCGTGCTGGAAATCGCGGACGTGCCGGGCCTTCGTCCGACGTCGGAGCGAATTCGAGAGACCTTGTTCAACTGGCTGGCTCCGCGCATCGCCGGTGCCCGGTGTCTGGACCTGTACGCCGGCACGGGCGTCCTTGGCCTCGAAGCACTGTCGCGAGGTGCGGCAACAGCCGTGTTCGTGGAAAATTCGAAGAAAGCCCTCGATGTGCTGCGCCGCAATGTGGCATCGCTCGATGCCAACGGCGCAGACGTTCGAGCGACAAATGCAATGAGCTACCTGCATTCGGCCGGGGAAAAGTTATTCGACCTGGTTTTCCTCGACCCGCCATTCGCCGACGATAGCGTCGACGAATTGTGTAGACTCATCGACGAACTTGAATTGCTCGCGAGCGGGGCGAATGTATATCTTGAGCAGGACCGGGCAAGACCGGAACCGACACTGCCCGACGGATGGTCAGTGTTGAAGAACAAGACGGCCGGCAACGTGCGCTACCTGTTAGTAATGCCCGGACAAAAACAGTGAATGTGGAGAGGATCGTATGACTGTCGCAGCCATGTACCCTGGCACGTTCGACCCCATAACGCTGGGGCACGAGGATCTCGTCCGACGTGCTGCCGGAATATTTGAGCGGGTCGTCGTCGCGATCGCCGCAGACCCCGGTAGCGACAAGTCACCGATGTTTTCGATCGACGAGCGCGTTGACCTTGCCCGGGTTGCGCTTACCGGCCTCGAGAACGTCGAGGTTCGGCGCTACGGCGGTCTGACGGTCGACTTCGCCACGGAAAATGAGCTGTCCGTTATCGTCCGCGGACTGCGCGCCGTCGCGGACTTCGAATACGAATTTCAGCTGGCGACAATGAACCGGCACCTCACCGCGGAAGTGGAAACCGTTTTTCTCACGCCGACGGACCGTTACACGTTTTTATCATCCACGCTGGTGCGTGAGATCGCCACGCTGGGCGGCGATGTCGGCGATTTCGTCTCACCGACAGTCAAAGACGCGCTGATGGCAAAGGTTGGCAGGTCCTGAAACGAGGATTGCTCGGCGGTACGAGCGGTCCTGACGCGGGGACTGTTCAGCGGAAGTAAAGCGCAGCGCAGCGAGCCATGACGCTGAGCAGCCACGCGTCAGGATCGCAATTCTCGCCCGCGTGGCGGACTCCTACGACTGGCAATTCTTGCAGTAGTACGTCGAGCGCTGCCCTTGCACGATCGCGCTGATCAGCGCATTGCATTGCCGGCAGTGCTCCCCCTCACGGTCGTACACCTCGAGTTGTTGCTGAAAGTAGCCCTCCTCGCCATCGCTTCCGTAGAAATCTCGCAGCGTCGTGCCGCCTGCCTTGATCGCACGCTCAAGCACGTCCCGGATTGCGGTCGCCAGCGTTTCGTAGCGAGCGAGTGCGATTCGACCGGCGGCGCGTTTCGGGTGAACGCCGGCGATGAACAGCGATTCACTGGCGTAAATGTTGCCGACGCCCACAACGATCCGGGCGTTCATGATGAATTGTTTCACTGCAACCCGGCGGCCACGGGATTTCGACCACAGATAATGACCCGAAAACCTGTCGCCAAGCGGCTCCGGGCCGAGCGGCCTGAGTAATTTGTGCTCGAGCGGATTCCTGCTCCAGTGCAAGGAGCCGAATCGCCGCGGGTCGCGAAATCGAAGCGCCCTGCCGCAATCGAATTCGATGTCAATGTGATCGTGAATGCCCGCGGGCGCGCCGTTATCGACGATGGTCACCCTGCCGGACATGCCGAGATGCAGGATTGCCGTGCCGTTCGTTGTGTTAATCAGCAGGTACTTCGCGCGCCGCCCCACCGACGTTACGGTGGCGCCCGGAAGTTCGTTGTCGATTTTGGTGCTGACTCGCCAGCGCAGGCGTCGTTCCCGAACGATGACGGAACTTACGGTTGCGCCCTCGATGTGTGGCGCAATGCCGCGACGGCTGGTTTCGACTTCGGGTAGTTCGGGCATGGTGTCATTGTCCACAAAAAAGCCCGCTCGGTGGCGGGCTTTTTCGAATCGATAACGGGACGCCTTTACTTGATCTTGGCTTCCTTGTACGCGACGTGCTTGCGGATCGTCGGATCGTACTTTTTGGTCTCCATCTTTTCAGGATGCAGACGCTTGTTCTTGGTCGTCGTGTAATAGTGACCCGTGCCGGCGCTCGACACGAGACGGATTGTTTCGCGATTTGTTTTGGCCATTAGTGTGTCCTCCTGACGCTAAACGCGCTGACCCTTGGCGCGCATGTCGGCAAGGACCTTGTCGATACCGTGCTTGTCGATGATGCGCATACCCTTGTGGGAAATACGCAGGCGCACCCAACGCTTCTCGGATTCGAGCCAAAACCGCTTGTTCTGCAAGTTCGGCAGAAAACGGCGACGAGTTTTGTTGTGAGCATGAGAAACGTTATTGCCGCTTTGCGGGCGCTTCCCGGTCACCTGGCAAACCTTGGACATTTGCTTTAAGTCTCTGATTTTACTAAAGGTTGCCCACAGCCTGTGGACAAAGAGCGAAACTTTATACCAGCCTGAACCCGCGAATACAAGCGCCCTGTAGACGCCATCGACGTACCGCGTCAAATCAGGCCCCGGGCGGCCAGCGAGGTGGCCTTGCCGTCGCCAATGATCAGGTGGTCGAGCAGGCGTATATCGACGAGTTCAAGGGCCGATTTCAGCCGCCGGGTGATGCGCTCGTCGGCCTGGCTGGGTTCAGCCACACCGCTTGGATGGTTGTGCGCCAGTATGACCGCGGCGGCGTTGACTCTGAGCGCTTCCTTGACTACCTCCCTCGGATAGACGCTGGTGCCGTCGATCGTACCCCGGAACATCTCATCGAATCGCAGTACCCGGTGGCGATTGTCGAGGTACAGGCAACAAAACAGCTCGTGACCCAGGTGGCGCATTTTGGCCTGCAGGAAGGTCTCGGTGTCAGTCGGGCTGCGAATGGCCTCGCCGACGGGCAGTGCCTCCGAGAAATAGCGGCGCGCGATTTCCGGCAGGGAACGAATAACCCCCGCCCGCGCCTCGCCCATGCCACGCTCGGCGATGATCGAGGCCGTGTCGGCTTGCAAAAGCGCGCGCAGGCCGCCGAACCGGCTGAGCAAGCGTGTCGCGAGATCGTTGGCCGAGTCCGCGCCGCTGCCGCTGTGGATTAATGCCGCGAGCAGCTGGGCGTCGGTCATTTGCTTGAGCGTGTGGTCATCCGGGCCCATCAACGTTCCCTGTCATTGGCGCCTGCGAAGCTACAGCATCCGCCCGATCCGACTATCGATACAAGCAAATAATCTGGACGGGATGGCCTGATTCGGTGGAAAATTCGTCCATGAATATTGTTCTCGGCGTAACCGGCGGCATTGCGGCCTACAAAACACCCGAGCTCGTGCGGCAACTGAAGTCGCAGGGCGCCGACGTGCAGATCGTTATGACGGCGTCGGCCGGGGAATTTGTGACCGGGACTGCGCTGCAGGCCGTGTCCGGCCATCCGGTTCGCTCGAATTTATGGGACAAGGACGCCGAGGCGTCGATGAGTCATATCGATCTCGCGCGCTGGGCCGATGCTGTCCTGATTGCGCCGGCAACCGCGGAGATCATGGCGCGCCTCGCGGGCGGGGCGGCACCGGATCTGCTGACGACCTTGTGTCTCGCGACCGAGGCGCCGATCGCAATCGCCCCCGCCATGAATCATGTGATGTGGAACAATCCAGCCGTGCAGGCCAACCGGACAACGCTGGAGGGGCGCGGAATTGCGATCATTGGGCCGGATTACGGCTCGCAGGCCTGTGGTGAGACCGGGGCAGGCCGCATGACAGCGCCCGAGGAGATTGCGGCAATCGTCACGGCGCCCGGGTTTCACGGGGCTGCAGATGAAGGTTTGCTGGCGGGCAAGACCGTGCTCATCACGGCCGGTCCCACGCGGGAGGCAATCGATCCTGTGCGCTACATCAGCAATCGCAGTTCCGGGAAAATGGGTTTCGCGATGGCGAGCGCTGCCGCGGCACAGGGTGCGAGAGTCATTCTGGTCAGCGGGCCGGTTGCGCTGGGCGACCCGCGCGAAGTCGAAGTCCACCGTGTGGAAACCGCCGAGGAAATGTTTGAAACAACGCACGCCAATCTCACAGGCGTTGACCTTTTCATTGCTGCCGCGGCCGTTGCCGATTACCGGCCGGCGAGTGCGTCCGCCCAAAAAATAAAGAAGAACGACGAGACCATGCAAATCGACATGGTGCGCTCGAAAGATATTCTGGCGTCGGTTGCCGCGCTCGACGGCGGTCCGTTTACGGTCGGATTTGCGGCCGAAACGGAAAACCTGCGCGAACACGCGCTTGGCAAACTGGAGAAAAAGCGGCTCGACATGATTATCGCGAACCGGGTTGGCCGCGACTGCGGATTTGATTACGATGAGAACACGGTTTGCGTGTACACGACAGATAGCCACCAGTCCTTTCCGCCAACCGCAAAAACCGAACTGGCGCGAACGCTGATTGAGGTTATCGCCGCACGCTTCGAACTCAAACATTCCGGGAAGGACGAAATTCTTGCGCTCAATTGACCTGAAGATCCTCGATCCACGCGTCGGGGACAGCATCCCATTGCCGCACTACGCCACCGACGGTGCGGCGGGCCTCGACATGCGGGCCGTTATTGACGAAGCCCTGATCGTGGAACCCGGCGATACCGTGCTGGTAGCGACCGGCCTGGCAATTCATGTTGCCGATCCCGGTCTGGCTGCGGTGTTGCTGCCGCGCTCCGGGCTGGGTCACAAGCACGGACTGGTCCTCGGCAACCTGACCGGGCTCATTGACTCTGATTACCAGGGCCAGGTATTTATCTCTTGTTGGAATCGCAGCTCGAAAAGCTACGAGATCCAGCCAGGCGAGCGGATCGCCCAAATGGTATTCGTGCCGGTTGAGCAGGTGCAATTCAACGTCGTCGAAGATTTCGACGACAGCGAACGCGGGGTCGGGGGCTTCGGCCATTCGGGAACGGCCTGACAACAGTCAGATCTAGTTAATGCCCTTGAGCGCTTTAAAGCGATTGATGTCCCCTTCAAAGCGCGCGACGATCGATTGCTCGTCTGTCACAAACTTCCGGAGATTTGCTTCGTGGCGTCCGATGATTGTCTTTGTTTCACTGATCTCGCCAACGAGCTCCGGGTCGATCATTGCGGCGTCGGGATTGCCGGAATACGGCTGGTAGCGTGATGCCTCGCGCTCAAGTTTTTTCAAGCGGTTTTCGAGGTTTGACAGAAACAGCTCCGTAACGCGGGATTGAGCCTGGAACAGTTCGACCCTGCGGTCGCGGTGCAAGCGAATCTCTTCTACCGTCAGGTAGGTCGCGAGAAGTGCCTTGTCGGCGCGCAGCTGTAAAGCCTTTTGCGCCTGCAGTTCGGCGGCCTCGCGCTCGGCGGCCAGTTCTTCAGGGGTCTTGCGGCCCCGGATTGAGCCTACCTTGACGCCGTCGTCAGTCAGGATATCTTTGTTCTGTTCTGCGTATTCAGGGGGCACGCTATCGTCATAATGAACGATGCCGTCATCGTCTATCCAGCGATAAACAGTGCCTTCCCGGCCGCCGGCGCCAGCCGACACAGCAAATGTTAAAAGCCCGATTGCGAGGAGAGATTTCCGCATAACGCAAATATGCCATGAAACGCAAAGAAAAGTTCGCGACGTATGTCGCGTAATTGAAGCTTGGTTCCTAATTTAACCTATAACATTTAAGCTACAACTCCGTATTTTCGCCTATAGCTGAGAATCGGTTCGAGAAATGCTTCGTAGTCGCTTGATTCTTCAAGTGTCTCAACCAAATCGCCCAACTGCACAATACTTATGATCGGGATACCGAGCGAGCCTCGAAGTTCCTGAACCGCCGACATGGAGCCCTGGCCGCGCTCCTGGCGGTCCAGCGATATCACGAGACCCGCAATTTCCGCGCCCGTCGCCGTGATCATCTTGTAGGCTTCACGAACCGCCGTGCCGGCCGTAATAACGTCATCAATAACGAGTACTTTGCCCTCGAGCGCCGAGCCCACGACGCTGCCGCCTTCACCGTGTGCCTTCGCTTCTTTTCTGTTGAACGCGTAGCGCACGTCGATGCCATAGTGCTCGGCGAGCGCCGCGGCAGTCAACGCGACAAGCGGGATGCCCTTGTACGCCGGACCAAAAAGCATATCGAAGTCGATTTTCGACTCGGCGACAGCCGCCGCGTAGAAACGGCCGAGTTTGGCCGCTGCGTAACCCGTATTGAAGAGCCCCGCATCAAAAAAGTAGGGACTCACGCGACCCGATTTCAGGGTGAACTCACCGAAACGCAGGACACCGAGCTCGAGTGACAGATCAATAAATTCTTTGGTGTAGGCGCGCATGGGCTTGGACTGGATAGGGGGTCTAGTATGATGCCGCCTTTGACCTTTCAGGAGAAGGAATTGTTTCGAGTGATCAGCCTCAATGCGAACGGTATTCGTGCGGCCGCCCGCAAGGGTGTATTCGAATGGTTGCGCAAGCAGGATGCCGATGTTGTCTGTATCCAGGAGACCAGGGCGCAGGTGCATCAACTAATCGACGATTGTTTTCAACCCGAGGGATATCACTGCTACTACGAGGACGCCGTAAAAAAGGGTTACAGTGGCACGGCGATTTACACCAGGCACAAACCGAAGAAAGTCGTACGCGGGTACGGCGACCAGGAATTCGACGATGAGGGCCGGTATCTCGAAGTTCAACTCGACGGTATTAGTGTTGTCTCTTTGTACCTGCCGTCCGGTTCCTCGGGAGAGGAGCGGCAGGATGCCAAGTACCGTTGCATGGCATCGTTCACCGAGCACCTGAAGAAACTGCGTCGCAAGCGCTCGGAATACCTGATCTGTGGTGACTGGAACATCGCTCACAAAGAGATCGACCTTAAAAACTGGAAGGCCAATCGCAAGAACTCCGGGTTCCTGCCGGAGGAGCGGGCCTGGCTGGACGATGTCTTCGGAGACTACGGTTTTGTCGACGCGTTTCGATCGATCGACCAGGAGCCCGATTCATACACGTGGTGGTCGAATCGCGGTCGCGCCTGGGACAACAATGTTGGATGGCGTCTCGACTACCAGGTTGCCACGCCCGGTGTTGGCGACAAGGTATTAAGAACGGAAGTTTACAAGGAACAGCGATTTTCCGATCATGCGCCGCTGATCATGGACTACGATTGGGTTCATGGTGACTGAAGCTCAATCCTTCAAGGAAGCCATCCTCAACCGGCGTATGCTGATTTGCGCCTTTACCGGTTTTACCTCCGGCCTGCCACTGTATGTCCTTATTCAGCTGGTGCCGGCCTGGTTGCGTGTTGAAGGCGTGAGTTTGACGGAGATTGGGTTTTTTACGCTCGTCGGCACGCCGTATACATGGAAGTTTCTGTGGTCGCCCGTAATGGACCGTTACACGCTGCCGTTTTTAGGGCGCCGCCGGGGCTGGATGCTGGTCACTCAGTTGGCGTTGTTGGCGTCCATCGGAGCACTGGGCATCCTCAAGCCCGAGTTGTCGATCTGGCCAGTCGCTTATCTGGCGGCAGCGGTTGCGTTTTTCAGTGCCAGCCAGGACATCGTGCTGGATGCTTATCGACGGGAGCTGCTCCCGGACGCCGAGTTGGGTCTTGGTAATACGATCCACGTACAAACCTATCGGCTGGCCGGCCTTGTCCCCGGATCCCTGGCCCTGATTCTCGCCGACCGCCTGCCCTGGGACGCCGTGTTCGCCGTTGTTGCCGCCTTTATGGCGGTTGGAATTATCCTGACGTTTGTCATTCAGGAGGCAATTTCCGAGCCGACCCCACCCCGGACGCTGGTTGAGGCAATAGTCACGCCGTTTATGGAGTTTTTCAGGCGCAACGGGGCGTCGTCAGCCCTGCTGGTCCTGGCCTTCCTGTTTTTGTACAAGCTGGGCGACAGCATGGCCACTGCGTTACAGACACCGTTTTTCATCGATGTCGGATTCAGCCTGACCGAGATCGGGACGATCGCAAAATTTTCCTCACTTATTGCTGCGCTCGTCGGTGGATTCGCCGGCGCCATCATCATGATCAAGCTCGGTATCAATCGAGCCTTGTGGATATTCGGCCTGGTTCAGATCGTCAGCATTTTCGGTTTCGCCCTGCTGGCCGAAGTTGGCACTAAGCTCTGGATGCTGGGGGTCGTCGTCGGCTTCGAGTACCTCGGTGTCGGGCTGGGCACAGCCGCATTTATTGCGTTTATTGCGCGAACGACCAGTCGCACTTTTGCGGCAACCCAGTTTGCGTTGTTCACGGCTTTGACCGCGGTTCCCCGTACGCTCGCCAACGCCGTGACCGGCATTATCGTCGAACAAGTCGGTTGGACGACCTTCTACCTGATTTGTGTTGCTGTAGCCTTGCCGGGGATGTTGCTGCTGTACAAGGTCGCGCCATGGAATGAAGATGGGTGAGTATTGCGGGCCGGGTATCGCCCGCATGGCGGGCTCCTACAGTTTGTCGAGGAACGCCAGCGGGTCGTGGTAGCCAGCCGGCATGTCGCTGCTACTCTCTCCGACGAAGTCTTCGGGATCCATGTCAACTGATCCCGACCAGTCTTCGGGCGCACTGACTTCGGTAAGCAACAATTCGGCCCAGCTGTCGACGTCTACTTCATCAATAGTGCCGTCGAATTGCTGAATCTCGACCGTACGGTCCTGATCGTCGATCGCGACGACCTCGAAGAGCGTGCCGCTCGGTCGACGAAACCACTGACCAATGATCGGGAATTGAACCGCCACTGCAAACTATCCTCAGGCTACAAGAAAGGCCTCTTACCTAGTTATAGATGAATGATCGAATTCCGCAAGTGAGCGGCAATTATTAGTCGACTCGGTCAAATTGCCAGTCCCAGATTCGGTGGCCCTTGCCCAGTCCACGTCGTTCAAACTTGGTTCCTGGCCGATCGAGCGGCTGGTCTCCATCGTGTGCGCGCCGCTCGATTGTTTCGAATCGGTCGCAGGCATCGAGCGCAGCGTCGATGTGTTCGGAATAATCTTCCCAGTCTGTCGCGACAAAAAGCGAACCGGCCGGGGCGAGAACATTGGCGGCCAGTTGCAGGAATGACGGTTGCACGATGCGCCGCTTATGGTGGCGCTTTTTCGGCCAGGGATCCGGGAAATAGAGGTTGATCCGATCAATCGAAGCCGCCGGTATCCGATGTCGCAGCACCTCGACTGCGTCGTGAATAATCAGGCGAAGATTTTCGACGCCAGCCTGGCGAGCGGCGATGAGGCAATGCCCGACGCCGGGCTCATGTACTTCAATGCCGAGGAAGTCCCGTTGCGGTTGCTCACAGGCCTGTTGCACCAGCGTGTCGCCGTTTCCGAAGCCAATCTCCAGCGTTCGCCTTACATCTCTGCCGTAGAGCCTCGAGAATTCGAGCGGCACGTCGCCGTACTCGATACCGTATTTCGGCCACAGCTCCCGGAGCGCTTTTTTCTGTGACCCCGTCAGGCGGCCGGCGCGGCGCACAAAAGAGCGGACAGTACGTCTTGTCCGGACGGTGTCTTTCGCGCTGGTCATGGGCGGGCTCCTACGAACGGTCTCCCGGGAAACGGACGGGGCTCGCGTTTGCGGGCCATCGTCCGGTGACCGACGCGTAAAAGTCACGCATTCTGGTCATGTCGGCATTGCGGTCGCCTCTGAGATAAATCGTTGGCCCAAGACCCAGGCGCCTGTTGCCGTAGTCCAGAAATCCCAACACAATCGGCACGCCGGCGCCTTCGGCAATACGGTAAAAGCCCGACTTCCAGTGCGGCATGCGGGTTCGCGTACCTTCGGGGGCAAGTCCAATATAGAACGAGTCGTTCGCCTGAAACTTGTCGACGGCTTTCCTGACGGCGGATCCCGGCTGCTTTCGATCCAGCGGCATACCGCCGAGCGATCGCAATAACGCGCCAAGCGGAAACCAGAACAGGGTTTGTTTGGCAAAGAAGTGAATGTCGATACCGACTGAGACTTTGTAGGCCAACGCCCAAATGCCGTCCCAGTTCGAGGTATGCGGCACGGCGATAATCACGGCCTTTTCGGTTGCCGGTTTCTCCCCAACCGCGGTCCAGCCGCCGAGCCAAAGCAATCCTTTCGCGATTAGCCGTAGCATCGCTGCTCGCCCGAACTAAGGCGCGAATACCAGGGCTACGACAATTGCAGCAATTGCTGCGGTTGCGGCGATCATCAGCCAGGCCCGTTGCCCACCCTGTCGTTGCAGTTCCTCGCGTAGTTTTCGAATTTCCGCAGCCTGTTTTATTTCGTTGATGTTGCCGGTTTTCGCTTGTGCGGCAAGGTGGCGAATTGCGCCTGGCAATTCGCGCAAAGCCTCGCGCAGCTCTGGCAGGTTTTCTCTCAGGTCCCTGAGAATTGCGGCAGGACCAACACGCTCTTCCATCCATTGCTTCAGCACCGGGTAAGCCGTCTCCCATAGATCAAGTTGCGGATACAACTCGCGCCCAAGGCCCTCGATATTGAACAGTGTCTTGTGCAAGAGAATCATCTGCGGTTGAATTTCGACATCGAAGCGTTGCGCGACGCGAAACAGACGCATCAATACCTGTGCAAAGGAAATTTCGCCGAGGGGTTTGTTAAAAACGGGTTCACACACGGTACGAACCGCCGTTTCGAGCTGATCTATGCGCGTGCCTTCGGGTACCCAGCCTGAGTCGATGTGCAATTGCGCAATACGGTGATAGTCGCGATCGAAGAATGCGAGGAAGTTCTCAGCCAGGTAGCGCTGATCCTCCGGGCTCAGCGTGCCGATGATGCCGAAATCGACGGCAGCGTATTTTGGCTTTTCCGGGTCGCTCGTGATCACAAATATGTTGCCCGGGTGCATGTCGGCGTGAAAGAAGTTGTGGCGAAACACCTGCGTAAAGAAAATTTCGACGCCATTCTCGGCGAGTACCTTGATATTGGTGCCCGCCGCTTTTAGCGCTGCCATATCGCTGATAGGCGTTCCGTAGATGCGTTCCTGTACGAGAACCTCGGGACGGCAATAGTCCCAGTAGACGTCAGGAACGTACAACAAATCTGATCCCTGAAAGTTGCGTTTGAGCTGCGCCGTATTGGCGGCCTCACGCATCAGGTCCAGCTCATCGATGATCGTTCGCTCGTACTCGGCAACCACTTCGAGCGGCCGCAGTCGTTTGCCGTGCTGCCAGTACTTTGCTGCGAGTTTCGCCAACCAGCGAAGCACGTCGAGATCCCGTTCTATCTGGTCCTGCACGCCCGGGCGCAAAACTTTGACGATGACTTCGGCGCCGGTGGCGATCTTCGCCGTGTGGACCTGGGCGATTGACGCGGCGGCAAACGGTTCATGGTCGAAGCGCTCGAAAACCTCGCCCACGTCTTTTCCATAAGCGGCCTCGATGATTTCGACGGCCTGTTCGGCGGGAAACGGCGGAACGGCATCCTGGAGTTTTGCGAGTTCGTCCGCAATATCGCGCGGCAGCAAATCGCGTCGCGTAGAGATCGCCTGACCGAACTTGACGAAAATCGGACCCAGTTCCTCGAGCGCAAGGCGGATGCGCTCGCCAAGCGGGGCGGAGCGGTCCCGCCGGCGCGGAAAAATGTAGAAGAGAAATCGCAGCGGCCGTAGAAAGTGCGTCGCGGCAATGACATCGTCAAGTCCGTACTTGACGAGAACACGTTGAATTCGCAGGACGCGCAGCAATGTTCTTCGGCGCGCCATTAGTCCGGGCGATCCTCATGGCGGCTGATTCTTGCGGCGAGACGGTCAACATCATCGCGTAACTTGCCAACGTCGTTCGCGAACCGTTCGAGTTCGTACCGGCCAGGCACTTCACGACTCTCCTCTTGCAGATATTCGCGAATGTTGGCACCCATTGTGGAGCGAGTATCGCGGGCCCAGCGGCCGATGCCGCGGCCAATCTCGCCGAGGCTGTGCGCTGCAGCGTCGCCAACGAACCTGGACACACCCTCTTCGAGATCCGGTGTCGCTACCGTCAGCAATTCCCGAAAGCCCTCTGCCGTTTCAGCATCACCAGTCAGTTCCAGCGAGCCGTCGCGAATGGCGTCGGTGTCGCCGCTTTGGGCGATGCGCGCCAGCGCCAAAAGCGACCCGGTAATGCATATGTCCGCATCGTGTTCGGCGCGGCTTGTTATCGCAATCGAATCCTCACCAATCGTTATGTAAGCCGCGAGCGCCGTGTTTTTCACGCGTACGGCCGCCGTGGTACCGTCCAATTGTGCACAAAGCTCCCTTGCGCGCGTGACTTCGGGAATGTTCTTGTTCAGAACCTGCACGGCCGGGCGCAACAATGTCTCCAGAGCGTCCATCAGCCGCAACTCAAATGCGGTAGCCGACGTGCAGAGCGACGATGCCAGCGCTCAGGTTGTGGTAGCGACAGCGCTCGAATCCGGCATCCTGCATCATGCCCAGTAGCGTGTCCTGATCCGGATGCATGCGAATCGACTCGGCCAGGTACTGGTAGCTCTCATCGTCATTTGCGACGAGCCTTCCAAGCATCGGCAACACCTTGAACGAGTACAGGTCGTAAACCGGCTTGATACTTTTCGACGGCTTCGAGAACTCGAGAATCAGCGCTTTTCCACCCGGTTTCAGAACCCTGCGCATCGAGGCGAGGGCGGCGCCCTGGTCCGTGACATTTCGCAGGCCAAAGGCAATCGTGACGCGGTCAAAGCTCGCGTCCGCAAACGGCAGCTTTTCTGCATCGACCTGGGCGATCGACAGGTTGCCTGCAACACCGGCGTCGACGAGCCGCCGCCGACCTTGCTCAAGCATTGCACGATTGATGTCGGCGAGCACGACTTCGCCCGTGTCGCCGACCCGCGAGGCAAAATCCCGGGCCAGGTCACCGGTGCCGCCTGCGAGGTCGAGCACTGTGTGGCCTGCCCTGATTCCCGCCTGGTCTATCGTGAACCGTTTCCAAAGGCGATGAAGCCCACCCGACATCAGGTCGTTCATGATGTCGTAGCGAGACGCGACCGAGTCGAAAACGCCTCTTACGAGTCCGGCTTTGTCATCGACCGAAACGGTCTTGTAGCCGAAGTGCGTCGTATCGGCCGATTCATTGTGTTCAGGCATGGCAGGCTGTTATTCGGGTTTCGAACGAGCATACCCTGCTGCCTGCAGGCGGTCGAGATACGACTGCCAGTTCGTCCTCATGTTCTCGCCGAGTTCGCGCAAACATTCCCATGTATACAAGCCCGAATCATGACCATCGTCGAATATCAGCCGTACGGCATACCGTCCAACGGGCTCGACCGCCGTGACGGAGACGTTTTCCTTACCCGTCTGCAGCCTTTCCTGGCCGGGGCCGTGGCCTTTGACCTCGGCGCTAGGCGAGTGCACGCGCAGGTACTCGCATGTGAATTCGTAGCTCGTGTCATCGTCGAACGTGACGACAAGCAGGCGGGATGATTTGCGGAGTGTGATTTCTGTCGGGATCACAGGATATACCTGCTCAGGTCCTCATCTTTCGATAATTCGGCCAGATGCTCGTCAACATAGCCGGCGTTGATTTCCACGTGCAACCCGCTTTTTTCCGATGCCTCGAACGAAACGGTTTCGAGCAGGCGCTCCATAACCGTATGAAGACGGCGCGCACCTATGTTCTCTGTGTTCTCGTTGACCTGGAAAGCCACCTCCGCGATACGGCGCACGCCGTCCTCGCTGAACTCAAGGTCAACTTCCTCGGTCGCGATCAGTGCCGAATACTGGTCTGTCAGCGAGGCGTCGGGCTCGGTAAGAATTCGAACGAAGTCGTCTGTCGTCAATGATTTCAATTCAACACGAATTGGAAACCGGCCCTGCAGCTCCGGGATCAGGTCAGACGGCTTGCAAACATGAAACGCGCCGGAGGCGATGAACAGGATGTGGTCGGTTTTCACCATGCCGTACTTTGTGTTGACCGTAGAGCCTTCAACGAGCGGCAAGAGGTCTCGCTGCACGCCTTCGCGCGAAATATCCGCCCCCTGCGTTGCAGATTGACGTGCGACCTTGTCGATCTCGTCGAGAAAAACGATGCCGTGTTGCTCGACGGCATCGAGCGCCTGCGTCTTCAGTTCTTCCTCGTCGACGATTTTGGCCGCTTCCTCGTCGGTCAGGTGCCGGAGCGCCTCCTTCACTTTGAGCTTGCGGGTCCTGCGGCGATTGCCGCCGAGGTTCTGGAACATGCCCTGTAACTGGTTGGTCATTTCTTCCATGCCTGGCGGTGCCATAATTTCGACACCGACCGGTATCGCCTGTATCTCGATTTCGATTTCCCGGTCGTCGAGCTTGTTCTCGCGCAGCATCTTGCGAAATTTCTGCCGTGTGTCGCTGTCCTGTGGTACAGAGGCATCCGCCGTCAAACCCACGCCGGGTGAGGGTGAGGGCAGGAGCGCATCGAGCACACGTTCCTCCGCCGCGTCCTCGGCGCGGTGGCGAACTTTGGACATCGCTTCTTCGCGAATCATCTTGATCGACACGTCCATAAGGTCGCGAATTATGGAGTCAACTTCGCGACCGACGTAACCTACTTCGGTGAATTTAGTGGCCTCTACCTTGACGAACGGTGCCCTGGCCAGGCGCGCCAGTCGGCGTGAGATTTCGGTTTTGCCAACACCGGTCGGGCCGATCATCAGAATGTTCTTTGGCGTAATCTCGCTGCGTAGCGGTTCTTCGACCTGTACGCGTCGCCAGCGGTTGCGCAATGCGATCGCAACTGCACGCTTGGCCTCGTCCTGGCCGATGATGTGCTTGTCGAGTTCCTGGACGATTTCTCTGGGTGTCATTTGTGACATTAAAATTTCCGTTGGAGCCCGCCATGCGGGCTCCTACAACTCCTCCACAAGGATGTTCTGGTTCGTGTAAACGCAGATATCGCCGGCAATATTCAGTGCTCTTTCGACAATTTCGCGAGCTTCGAGGTCCGTGTTTTGTAGCAAGGCGAGCGCGGCTGCCTGGGCATAGGGCCCGCCGGAACCAATGGCCATGAGATCATTCTCGGGCTCGATAACATCGCCATTGCCCGAAATGATGAATGAACTCTCCGAGTCCGCCACACAGAGCAAGGCTTCGAGACGACGCAAGCGGCGATCGGTACGCCAGTCTTTGGCCAACTCAATCGCAGCTCTTGTGAGGTTTCCGTACTGCTCAAGCTTGCTTTCAAATAGCTCGAACAGCGTGAACGCATCGGCCGTGCCACCGGCAAAGCCTGCAATAACGCGACCCTCGGCCAGGCGCCGAACTTTGCGCGCATTGCCTTTCATGACCGTGTTGCCCATGCTGACCTGACCGTCGCCTGCGATGGCGACTTTGCCATCACGCCGAACCGAGACGATCGTCGTTCCCCTGAATTGTTCCATGGTGAGTTCCTGCGGAATTCTGCCCGAGACGGGGTTAATCCTTGGATTTTAGCTTCGCGCGCGGATGCGTTTGATCGTAGATCTGGGCGAGATGTTGAAAATCAAGGTGTGTATAGATTTGGGTCGACGATATATTCGTGTGTCCCAGCAATTCCTGCACACCGCGCAAATCGTGGCTCGACTCGAGCAAATGGGACGCGAAAGAATGGCGAAAAAGGTGCGGATAGACGCGCGTATCGATCCCGCGACGCTGCGCCCAATGTTTGACCCGCGCCTGTACAGCACGCCGGCTCAGCCGCGAGCCCCTGGAGCTGACGAACAGCGCCGGCTCGTCTTGATTTGCCAGGGCCACCCGCGTGCTCGACCACTGTCGCACGGCTTCGCGTGCCTGTCGGCCGACCGGGATAATTCGATCCTTGTTGCCCTTGCCGGTGACCCGTACCGTGGCATCGTCGAGATCCACGTCGCCCAGATTCAGATCGGTCAACTCGGCCAGCCGCAAGCCGGACGAATACAGGAGTTCGAGAATCGCCCGGTCGCGATCGACGAGCGGGCCCTTGCCCGGGATGTCGAGTAGCCGGCTCATGCGATCGACATCCAGGTTGCCGGGTAGTCGTTTCGGCGATTTCGGCGCGGAAACCGCTTGAACGGGGTTTTGCCTGACGTGCTTTTCACGCAGCAGGTAGCGGAAAAAAGTACGCGCCGCAGACAGGCGGCGCTGGATGCTCCTGCTGCTCAGACCGCGCCGGAAACACGCGGCGGACCAGGTGCGCACATGTTGGCTGTCGAGTTCGTTCCAGGACGATACACCTGCTTCATCGCACCAGGTCGCAAGCGCGTGAAGATCGCGGCCGTAACTTTTGCAGGTCAAAGTGGAAAGGCGTCGCTCGAACTCAAGGTGTTTTAGGAATCGGCCAACCCAGTTTCGCTCAACGGCGTCCACGAGCCGAAATCCCGACAATTTCCAGAGACATCAGAACCGGCTTAGCGCTGCGGCGACAAGGTCGCCGAGCCGGGCAAGAAAGTCGATGCTCATGCCGGGATGGAAGCGGTCGGCATCGGCGCTGCCAATCGCCAGAAATCCGAGTTCGGCCTTGTTGCCAAGCGGTATGAGCGCTACCGAGCCAATTTCCACGGCATCGTCGCAGAACAGGAAATTCTTCTGCGAGTCCCGAACCTGCCCGCAGCGCGGCCCGTTGCCGCCCAGAAAGGTGCCAAATGGTTTCAGACTGGGGTCGTCGCGCCTGATGGGCCGGAAAAAACGGCCGCCGTCAATATCAGAAAATCCGTCCGGATTGCCAAACAACACGAGGACAGCCTGATTCGCTCCGAAGCCGGAACGGGCAGCCTCCTCGATCGCAGTAACGGTTGCTCCGAGGTCAGCTTTCGACATTAATTGCACCGAAAGCTGGTGAATCTTGGCAACGATAACGTCGTTGTCCCTTGCGACTTCGATCAGGTCCTTGAGCTGGCGCTCAAGTTTCAGGTCTTTTTGCCGAAGCATCGAAATCTGACGCTCTATAAGCGAAACAGCGCCCCCGGAAGCGTGCGGCAGGTGCATTTTGCCGAGTAGCGATTTGTGCCGTTCGAAGAAGTCCGGATGAGCTTCGAGATAGGCGTGAATCGCATCTTCCGAGAGTTCTTCCTCAAGGTATTCTGCCTTGCGCTGCGTACTCATAAATCGATCGTTCCTTCGCTAATCAGTTCGGCATTACCCGTTAGCCACACCGTGTCGGTCTTGCCGCGCCAGCTTACCACGAGTTGACCGCCGGGCAGATTCACGCGGACCTCGTCATCGACGACAACGATGCGGTTGCCGGTACCGCGCATTTTCAGAAAAGCGAACTGCATTTGGCGAAGTTTAGCAGGGCCCTGAACGAGTCTGTTATGACGGCGCAAAACCGAATGGACTTTTGAAGGCGGCCTCTGTAATTTACATAGACTGCCCAACGAACAACGAAAACACAATTTCGGGGAGAACAATGCGGCACATCATGGTTTTGAACGCCAAGGGTGGATGCGGAAAAAGCACCCTTGCGACGAATATTGCTTCCTATTTCGCGACGGAAGGCGCGATCGTTGCGCTGGCCGACTACGATTCGCAGCGCTCAAGCCTCGACTGGCTGGAGCGACGCCCTGACAATCGGCCTGAAATTCACGCCATTGCGGGTTTCGAAAGCGGTCTTCGTCGTGTGCCACGCAACGCCGACGTCGTTATCATCGACGCGCCGGCCCGATCGCACGGCAAGGAACTGACGGATCTCGTAAAACATGCGGAGACGATCGTTGTGCCCGTGTTGCCGTCAACAATCGACATGCAGGCGACGGCGACGTTTCTGAAAGAGCTCCAAAGCGTCGGCAAGGTTGAGCGCAAGCAGGCGAAGATTGCGACTGTTGCCAACAGAGTTCGTGACAACACGCTGATCTGGGATGATCTTGACGAGTACCTGTTAAAAACTCGCGTACCGTATGTCGCAGCGTTACGAGAAGCGCAGAATTATGTGCGCGCTTACACTCGCGGCCTCGGCATCTTCGAATTGCCCGAATATCTCGCCTGGCCCGATTGGGATGAGTGGGAGCCATTGACGGCGTGGTTGCGGAGCGTGCGTAGCCAGCCGTAGGTAGAAGCAGCGTGCGGGTGGCGCTTCATCGTCATGGCTCGCTATGCTGCGCTTTACTTCCGATGAAGCGCCACCCGCACGCTGCATCCCTAATGCTGGGCATGAACTTATACTTTGTCGGGTGCCAGGTGCGGTATGGCCGGCAGCGTTTTTTCAGTCACCAGACCCAGGCCCTCCCGGTACGCCTCGGCCGCGGCATCCGCTTCGCCCAGTTGATTCAGCAAGCGGCCGTACTCGGAGTAAGCCTCGGGTGTCGGGCGAAGACTGATCACGGACTCAAGGTAGCTGCGCGCCTTACCCCATAGCTCATTGCTCAGACACAGGCGGGCGGCGGCCAGAAGCAAATCCGGGTCTTCGCCGCGCTTTGCGAGCCAGTTTTCCGCCTGTTTCAGCTGCTTGCTCGCATCACTGCCTTCGACAAGCCCAAACAGGCGAACCAGCGGCCCCCGCCATTCGGCCTTGAGCGCTTTGGCAATATCTTTCTCCGCCTTTTCATGCATGCCGACACGTATCAGGCCGTCGTACCAGGACTCAAGGATTCTCATATCGGTTTTGTAGCGTTTCGGAATGGCTTGCCACGCCGCGGTAATCGATTCCTCGTCGGTCGCCCGACGCAAGTGCTCGCTGTGAACTCGAATCGTCCACTCATCAAGCGTCTCGGGCTTGATACGTTTGTGCTTGTTCAGGCGTGGCAACAACAGGCCCAGCTGATCCCAGTCCTCGAGCTGGAAATAAAGCCGCCCGAGCAGTGCGGCGGCGTAACTGTGATCGCGTGAGTTTTCCTCGAGGCGCCGAAGCGTCGCTAGCGCTTGTTCGTATTGAGCGCGATCGAGCTGGAACTCAGCTTGCGTCAGCAAAACCGCGTTGCTCGCTTCGGGCGTTTGCTCGTACGCCAGCTTGAGCCACTCATCACGGCGCTCGTCATTGCCCTGCAGGTGAGCTGCTCGCGCGGCCTGCAGGTAATTGAACAATGGCGAATCGCTCGATCCGGCGGCGCGCGCCAACAATTTTTCGCCGCGTGCAAAGTTGCCCTCGGCGACCTCGATCATGCCTCTCGTCAATTTGTTGCCTGCGCGACTGGCGCGAATACGGCCGGCCGCCTCGCCCAGCCGCCGGGGCGCCATGATCATCTTGCCAGCGAACCAGATGCCGGCCAGAAGTGCAGCCGTGATCAGCATCATTGCCGGTACGGACATCTCAACCAGGTAGCCACGAAAGCTGATGGCGACATAGCCCGGGTCTTCGAACAGGAACTGCGCCGCGAATACGCTGAGCAGCGCAACCAGAACGACGATGATGCTGAATTTCACCGAGCGGTCTCGGCGAGTGTCTTGTATTGCCGCAGCAGGCGTAGTGACTGCGAGATGTCTGGCGGCGAGACGGCCGCATAATTGCTGCGAATTTCCGACATGGTCTGACGTGCGCTTCGGACCGGCTCGCTGCGCGTGTCGAAATACAGGCCGAGCCAGGTGTCCGCATCGTCAAGGCTTTGTTCGAAGATCTCCTGTTCACCACGCAACAGCGCCAGGCGTGCGGCCTGCAGCTGCAGCGAGAGGTTCGTTCGAGCGAGGTCCGCTACGTCCGGTGTTATCAAGGCCACCATGTCGCCGTCGGGACGCGTGACCGTGATCAGGCCCGAGGCTGTGTCCTTGATCGCAGCCCATGCCCTGGCGACGCCGCTAAGCTCGCTGTCTGAGTCGTCGGCCGCCGCCGCGACACTGTCTGCACCGCGCATAGGCAATGAGTCCACGACGCGTGCAAGACTCGCGAGCACCAATGTGACGCCGGCAACATCCGGTTTTTCCATGATGTCCAGAGCGGCAAGCTCATCGGCGATTGCACGGCGCACGTCGATCAGCGCCGGATCGGCAAGTTGCAATAGCCGATCGTCGGCCTGTCCGAGCGCCAATGACGCGAGATACGGGTTGCCGGCCAGCTGTAGCTGGGCGTTGGCGATCTGCATATAGTACTCAGCTTCAGCGATCAGGTAAGTGTTGCGTGCTTCGATCGATACGCCTTGCAGCGCGGCGACGGATCGCTCGAGATTCGACATGCGAGGCGACAGCGAGTCGAGGACCTGGGCGCGCCGGTCTATATCCTGGCGCAAAGCGTCAATGGACGAGACCGTTCGCGCGTCGTCCGCAGAGAGATCGTCGACGTTACCCTTGAGCATTTCGATAGACCCAGTACTCGTATCGACGTCGCGCTTCACAGCTGCGAGCGCTTCTCTACTGGCATCGGCTAAACCCTCGCTGCGCATTTTCTCCAGCAAAAGGTAGCCGACGCCGGCGAAAGTAATGAGTGAAAGAAACAAAGCAAGCCAGGCAATTGACGCCGAGCCAGTACGTTTTTCACGCGCCTTCTTGTCGCTTTCGGACGACGACGCAGCGCTTTCGTTATCGAGGGCAGCGTCATCAAAAGTAGCATCGGCTTGCGGTTTGTCTGTGTCGGCTTCGCTCATTTACTTGATCCGGATAAAGTGTGTCCGTCGCCAAAAGACGCCGTCGCTACGACCAGCGCGTCGACGATATCGCCATCTCGCGGCCCTGCGGCGAGAGTTGCGGGACAGCCGGGATACTGGTTTAGCGCCTCTTTTAACACACGAGCGGCGGGCGTCACCAGTGGCGTAAGGAGCAGTTGCTCACGACACCAATCGGGCAGCAGGACGCCGAGATTCTCGAGTGATTGAACACTCATGACGACGACTGCCGATATATCGCCGGCACGCCATCGTTGTTCCAGCGTCGAGAGCTGGTCAGCCGGGTATTCGGGCACATTGCGCTTGTAGGCCGACACGTAGTCAACGCGCGCGCCGCGCTCCCTGAGCGAGCTTGCCAACAATTCGCGGCCACCGTCGCCACGAATGATGCGAATTGTTTTCCCGGCAACATCCTGAAACGCGGGTTCCGCGAGCAAGTGTTCAGTATCGAAACCCGAGGCCGGCCACAGGTCGACACAACGCCCGGCCCTGTCAATGGCCTCGGCGGTTGCAGGTCCGATAGCGGCAAGCCGGCCGCCCGCGTAGCCGAGGCCGTGATCCACGGCGTTGCGGCTGATGAAGATTGTGATCGCCGGGGTCTGCAATCCGGCGACATCGGCAAGTACGTCTGCCTCGCTACGCGCCACGATTTCAATAGCAGGAAACGAAACGGCGAACCCACCCCGGCGCTCAATCTCCTTGACGAGCTCGGCTGCCTGTTGGCGGGGCCTGGTCACGAGGACCCCTTTACCATCGAGATTGGGCTCAGACATTCATTGCCTCGGAACGCCGCAGCAGTTCGCGCGCACCGCGAGCCAGAAGTCGCTTCGCAAGTTCCCGTCCAAGGGATGCCGCGTCGGCTACAGCGCCGCTGAGCGATTCCCGCAATGACTCACTGCCGTCCGGCAACGCTACGAGCGCTGTCACGCTTATAGAGTTACCTGACGTCGTCGCGTAACTTGCAACCGGTGACAGACAACTTGCCTGCAAGACTGCTGCAATGGCACGTTCCGCAGCCGATGTTTGCGCCGTAGTCTCGTGATTGAGCGTCTCGATAATTTCAATTAACTCCACATTATTCGCCAGAGACTCAATACCTATTACGCCCTGCGTTGCGGCAGGCAGCATTTCGTCAGGACGGAATTGTTGACTGATACGAGACGCGAGTTCGAGACGCTCCAGACCGGCCGACGCAAGTACGATGGCATCGTAGTCGCCGTTATCGAGTTTGCGAAGGCGTGAATGGACATTGCCGCGTAACGGCCTGATTACCAGGTCGGATCGCAACATCATGAGCTGCGCCTGGCGCCGCAGGCTGGAACTGCCGATCAGAGCACCTTGTTTCAGGTCCGGTAATTGAACGCCGTCGGGACTGACGAGAGCATCTGCGCAGTTTGCTCTCTCAAGAACAGCGGCGATCGTGAAACCGTCGGCCGTGACAGCGGGCACGTCTTTCATTGAGTGAACAGCGATATCAGCGTCACCGTCCTGAATCGCGATCTCAAGCTCTTTTATAAACAGACCCTTGCCGCCGATTTTTTGCAGGCTGCGATCGAGTACCTCATCGCCGCGTGTCGACAGCGGCACAAAGGAGACGCTCTCAACGCGATCAAGTTGACGAAGTAATTCGGCGACATGTTCGGCTTGCCAGAGCGCCAACGCGCTCTTGCGAGTTGCTATACGAATGTGCAAAAGGGTTCAGCCCCCCTTCAGGCGGCGACGAACCTCGGCGACATGCCGGCGGCTGATTATCAATTGTTTATCATCGTCAAGCGAGTGGCCGCGCAGAACGATTCGAGTCTTTCCGTCGCCTGTCTTATCGAGCGTCTCGATCCTGTTGACAGCAACCAGCGCTCCCCGATGCACGCGAACGAAATCGTCGGCAAACTCTGTTTCGAGCAACTTGAGAGATTCGTCGATCAGGCACTGCCCGTCGTCGTGATGCACGGCGACATACTTCTGATCGGCCTGAAAGTACGCGATGTTCTGTAAGGGTATTAGTGTCAGGCGATCGTGCACACGCGCACAGACATGCTGGCGCCTCGAGGAGACGCCAGATCGTTCGGCAATCTCACTGAGGGTTGTGGAGGCGAGTCTGGAGGCATGTTCGAGGGCGGCTTCGAGCCTGCCTGGGCGGACGGGTTTCAATACATAGCCGACCGCGCGGGCCTCAAAAGCCTCAACGGCGTATTCATCGTAGGCGGTCGTGAAAACCACCGCAGGCGGATGCGCAAGGGTGTTGAGATGACGTGCCGTATCCAGGCCGCTGATGCCTGGCATGCGAATGTCGAGCAACACGATATCGGGCCGAGTCTCCAAAACGATTGAAATTGTCTGTTCACCGTCGCCAGCCTCGCCCGCGAACTCATACCCGTCGAGGTCGTCAATGATCTGCCGCAAACGTTCGCGTGCCGGACCCTCGTCATCGACGATCAGTACTTTCACGGACGGATCTCGTCGGCCGGGAAGCGCAGCGCTACAGTGAAAGTGTCGTCCTGATCATTGACGTCCACGGTTGCCCGGTCGCCATACGCAAGCTGGAATCGTTGCCGTATATTCGACATCGCCATCTGGTTGCCGTCCTTCTCGCTTTTTGCATCGGGCGCCTTCGGATTCGACATCTCGATCGTCAGAAAATTGCCGTCACGCTTGCCGGTTACGACAACCTCTCCGCCACCCGGCAGCAGCTCGATGCCATGATAAATCGCATTTTCGAGCAAAGGCTGAATCGTAAAGCTGGGTATCCGGGCGCGCATCGGCAGATCCCTGACATCCCACCGGACTCTCAGGCGATCGCCCAGGCGAAGTTTCTCGATGCGCTGATAGATCGCTGCGATCTCGAGTTCCTGCTTCAACGATGTCCGATCCTTCGAACTGCCCAGGTTCGCACGCATCAGGTCAGACAAATCCTCGACAGCTTCTTCCGCCTGACGCGGGTTCGTGCGCGTCAGAGATGCAATGGTATTCATGGTGTTAAACAGGAAGTGTGGCCGGATCAGTGCTTGCAACGCACTGATCCGCGATTGCGCCTCCAGTACGATGCTGCGCCGCCACTCACTTGAGACGTACATGTAACGAACCGCCAGCGCGATGACGATTGCGCCGATTGAGAATGTGCGAAAGACGTAGCCTGCGTGGGTATCCTTGATGAGGTACAGGTAGTCGAACCTCTGCGCGAGTTGCCACGCGAGTTCTGCGAGCACCAGGCACAAAGCCAGAAGAATGAGAAAGCTCAGGACAAATGCCCGGGTCTTGCCGGCGGCGGCAAGACGCTCGCGCAGCAGACACATCAGCGCCGAGCCGAGTACGGCAAACCACAGCACGAAAAACGAGATTTTCCACAAATCGGAGAGGAATCGGCCGGCCGGACTGTGAATCGCGACGGCCAGTACGATCGCGACGAGTTCTGCGATCAGGATGACGACAAATACCGTACCGGCGGCGCAAAAATCAGGCAGGTAAGCCTGGGTCTCCCTGTTGGTGGGGTCGGATGGTTCGCTCAAGCCGGGTGCTCCGAGACATCAATGCGCCAATTGTAGCGCCCAGGGCCTCCTAGTCGCAGGTTTCGTCGATTTTCTCCTGCACAAGATCCAGGGATTCCTGTTTCTCTTTGTCGCTCAGATACACGCGTTCGCCGTTGCCGTCCTCACGATACAGGCGGCGGGAAAAGACGAAGGTATCGTATCGATCACGGTAAAGCTGGCATTCTTGACGGCGGGCTTCGGCGGCAGCCACTTTTTCGCCGCGTGTCATTTTTTTCTCGCCTTCATGGGCCTTTTCCTTCGCTTCTGCGGCCGCGGTCGCAGCATCGTGGCGGGTCCTTACGCGCGCCTGCACGGCTGCGTTGTTGGTGCTCAGCGAGGAAATATCCAGGCGCTCCTCGGTCGGGTCGCCGGTCGGTCTATCGACGTAAATGACGAGGCCGTTCTTGTCGGTATAACGGTAGATGTCGCCGGCGAACGCGGATCCGGCGCAAAGCACCGAAGCAGCAACGAGCACAAGCAGTGTTTTCTTGCTGTTCATCAGACTCATCCGTTACGAACGCCTTATAGGGAGCATCGAACTACGACGTATTAGACCACGAGCAGCAAGCACCTGTTGTGATCACGATCACAGCCGATTGTGTCGATTCGCTGCGAGTATCCGCCGTGAACGCCCTGAAACCGTGTTTTCACCGGCCCTTATGGCAAATTCGCCTCGATACCCCGAAATGCGGCTGGCGTTTTTGCAATAGCTCGGGTATCAATCCGGTATGAGCAATGAGTCGATTGAAAATCTGGTTAAAAAACTGGCTGACGCCGTCCCGCAGGGACTCAAGTCCGTACGCGAGGATCTTGAGCAAAATTTCCGATCGGTGCTGCAATCGGGATTGTCCAAACTGGACCTTGTGACCCGCGAAGAATTCGAGGTGCAGGAGGCGGTACTCGCAAAAACGCGGCAGAAGCTGGATATGCTGGAGGCGAAGCTCGAGGAAATGGGAAACCCGTAGGCGCCCGCTGTTGGAGCCCGCCGTGCGGGCGATTGGCGTCGGAGATTTCGTAGGAGCCCGCCGTGCGGGCGAATGCTGGCCAAGGAGGGCCGACGTGAGCATCGCGATTCTGAAAAGCCGCGCGCAGATCGGGACCAGCGCGCCACCGGTAACGATCGAAGTGTATTTGTCCGGTGGCCTGCCGGGCTTTTCGATTGTCGGTATGCCGGAGACCGCTGTGCGCGAAAGCAAGGACCGCGTGCGCGCTGCGATGCTGAGTTCGGGATTCAAATTTCCACGTGAGCGAATCACGGTCAGCCTCGGACCCGCCGATATGCGCAAGACTGGCGGTCGTTTCGATCTCGCCATTGCACTTGGCATCCTGGCCGCGAGCAAACAGGTTCCGGTGAAGTCTCTCGAACGTATCGA
>CAYLTW010000002.1:0-1108 GCA_964386735.1 uncultured Woeseiaceae bacterium | reverse complement strand
CTTCCGTCCTCGGCCGGGCACTGGACCTGTCACGTTGGAGGTGTCGGCCGTTTCGATCACCGCACCACACAGCATCGCCGCCGGCGCTCGTTGGCGGTGGGCCTGAACCAAACCCGGGCGAGGTGTCACTCGCGCACAATGGCGTGTTATTTCTGGACGAATTGCCACAATTCAACCGCAATGTGCTTGAGGTCCTGCGCGAACCACTCGAGGCTGGAACGATTACGATTTCGCGTGCGGGCCGGCAGGCGGACTTTCCTGCCCGGTTTCAACTCATCGCCGCCATGAATCCATGCCCCTGTGGCTTCCTCGGCGACCTCACCGGCGATTGCGGCTGCAGCGCGGACCGGATAGCGATTTACCGCGGCAAGATATCGGGCCCGCTGCTGGACCGAATCGACCTGCATGTCGAGGTCGGCAGGCCGCCGAAGGAGTTGTTGCATGGCATTGGTCCCGATGGCGAGAAGAGTGCGGTCGTGACGCAGCGGGTGGTCGCCGCCAGGCGTCGACAGATCAAACGGGCCGGCGTTTGCAATGCACGACTGACGGGAAGTCTCCTGACGCGCGATTGCGACCTTGATGCAGAAGGTTGGCGGCTGCTGGACACTGCCGCCGAGACATTTGCGTTATCCGTCCGTGGCTACCAGCGGATACTGCGTGTTGCCCGAACCATTGCCGACCTCGCCGTGGCGCAAACGATTGCGCCTGCACACATAGCGGAGGCGCTTGCGTTACGTGGATTGAATCGAAAAAAATTGTAGGACCCCACCTACCGCGACTCGTCCACCATGTATTGGACCGCGCTATGAATTTCCCCATCAGACAGGTCAAGGCGCGCGCCCTTGGCGGGCATGAAGCCGGTTGAGCCAGTGAAACCGTTAACGGCGTGATCGTTCAGCGTGTCCATGCCCTGCGCGATGCGCGGTTCCCAGGCGGGCGCATTGCCGACCATCGGTGCGCCGCCGACACCCGTACTGTGGCAGGCAATGCAGGCTGCGTTATAGACCTGGCAGCGCCGAGCAGCGTATTGATATCATCGAACTGTTGTGGCGATTAGCCTACGCAGATGGCAATTTAGATAAGCATGAAGAAATGGTTATTCGCCGCG
>CAYLTW010000001.1:46367-80333 GCA_964386735.1 uncultured Woeseiaceae bacterium | reverse complement strand
AAATGTTGAGCCATCCATGCGCGGTTTTAATCGGCGTCGCGCCCGGACCTATCTTCATTTCGTCCCAATGATACGGAACAGGCTGGATGACTGGCACCGAATCACCCCAGTGAACCAGGTCCGGAGACCAGGAAAGCCAGATGCACCAAGGGTTGATTTCCGAGTGGGGCCGATCGAGCCGTGCGTAGCGGCCGTTGAACGTGTCCGGAAAAATCACGACATTGCGCATGTCTGCCTGACTGATCAGCGACACTCTCTCGACTGTTCTAAAATCGCGCGTTTTTGCCAAACCAATGCGCACGCCAAATCTGGAATAAGCGCTGTAAACAATATAATGCTCACCGGCAATGGAAGAAATTCGCGGGTCCTCGACACCGTACTCCTCGTGCACTGCGAATTCGATCTCACTGGATGGCACCATAAACGGCTTGGGATCTGCCTGGAACTTGTAACCGTCATCGCTCCGTGCGATACCAATAATCGATCGTCCGTTACGTAAGTGCGAGCGGAACAGCAGGATGTATTGGCCGTTGTACCTGGTTGCCCCCGCGTTGTGAACCGTCTCTACGGAGTAGGGAATGTCGTGCTTGGTCAGGATTGGATTGCCCTCATACCGCGTCACTAATGGCTTATCGATCATTGTCTGTTCCCAGATTCAAAATCTTTTCGTAAGCGTCAACATAGTCGCGTGCCATGCGTGTGTGAGAGAAGCGCTGCTCAACGTCCTCCCGACAAGCGGACCTGTCAATCGACTGTACCGAAGCGACCGCGTTCACGGCATGCTCAATGTCCTCGACGATGTAGCCGGTTTCACCGTCTCGGATAATCTCCGGAATCGACCCACGAGCAAACGCGATTACAGGTGTTCCGCACGCCATGGATTCAATCATGCTCAATCCAAAGGGTTCCTCGAAGCTGATCAAATGCAATAGTGCCAGCGCCTGGCCCAACACGTCCGCCCTCTGGTCGGGCCCCACAGACCCCAGATATTCCACAGTCGTACCGTCAACATGAGGCTCCACTTGAGTTGCGAAGTAGTTCTGATCCTGAATGATGCCGGCGATCACCAGCTTTATTCCGACGCGCTGTGCCACCTGAATCGCTTCTTGCACACCCTTATCCGGATGGATCCGACCAAAGAACAACAGATACTCTCCCTCAGCCTCAATAAAGGGAAATTGCGTAATATCAATACCGTGATGGATGGTGGCTATGTAGTCCAGTTCTGGGCACTTATCCGCCTCGCTGATCGCTACGTAGTGGCTCCGAGCGTTGTATTTTCTGTACACCGGAATAATCGATGGCGATGAGAATCCGTGGATCGTCGTTAACACCGGTGTTTCCACCAGTGCGGAGTAAGTGAGTGGCAGAAAATCATAGTGATTATGAATGAGATCGAATTCGGCGGCATGCTCGAAGACCTCCGAAATGTGCAGGCATTCAGCGACCTTGGGATCAACTGAGAGGTCCTCCGAATACGGGCGCGGACAAGCAGCGACAAGATTGCCACTGGTTTGCGAATCCCCGGTGGCGAAAAGAGTCACGTCAAGGCCCATATGTACCAGCTCTTCCGTGAGAAGGCTGACCACGGATTCCCATGGCCCATAATGGCGAGGAGGGGTCCGCCATGAAATGGGGCTGAGGACTGCGATACGCATGGACATGCTCGAAATAAGCGATTTTCAACGCTGCGAATTGTAAGGTAAGCTTCTGTCGGCCTTCACGGCCATAATCCGCACGATCCAGACCCGGACCACCGACCCATGATCATTGTCAGTCAGATTAAATCAGTGCGCAATCATTAATGAGAGTTAAAGAACAACGCAAGCAACTTATAAAACGGCGATCAACTTTGTTGAATGCCGAGAGTTCACGTGTAATTACGCGGCCGCATATTCCAGGAGACAAAGCGCGCAGCAGGGGCCTGATCGATCAGGTCTCAAAGCTGAGCGACGACGATGTACATAACTTACTGGAGGCCGTATATCAGGACTTCTCAGGGCGCCACCGGAATTATCGAGAAGTGCTGCAGAGGAACTTTAATCGTATTGCAGAACACGTCCCGAAACCTCTCTCCCTGTCATCCGAGCGACAACTTCTGCTTGGCGCGTACTTTACTGCAGAATTTTCAGTTGAGGCCGCCGCACTCTTTAACCCTTCTATCGTTATCCATCCTGACCAGAAAGGTGTGGACAAGGGCTCGCAGCGATTCGTCATGAGCTTCAGGGCGACAGGTGAAGGTCATTTATCCTCAATTGAGTTTCGTAGCGGAATCGTTGACGCAAACAAAGACATCTACTTCGATCCCGTCAGCCAATACGTGGCCACACCTGAGGTGCACACAGATCCAGTCTATCATCGTCTTCATTTTCAGCGGAAGATCAATGAGATTTGTGCGTGTGAGCGGGTCATGAATCACCTGCTGGACGACTTAAAGGAAACATTTACCTTCGATGAGCTGCAACTCCAGATAAAGAAACTTCGCTCGACCAAGTTCCGTGTGATCGACAAGCAGCATGCGATCGATACGGCGTTGTGGCTGGCTCGGTCCAATTACGAAGTGATATTCCACGCTGATGAACAGATATCAGAGAGAGTGATCTTCCCGGTGTCGGAAAACGAGAGCGCCGGCATCGAAGATGCTCGGTTTGTGCGTTTTACCGATGAAGATGGGTCAGCCACTTACTACGCAACTTATACGGCATACAATGGTTTTGACATACTGCCGCAGCTTCTCGAGACGACCGATTTCCTGACGTTCAGGATGCATACAATCAGCGGCAAAGCTGCGCAGAACAAGGGTATGGCGTTATTTCCGAGAAAGATCAATGGTAAATTTGTGATGTTGTCACGCCAGGATGGCGTCAACAACTACATCATGTTCTCGGACAGCATTCGACACTGGGACGAAGCGGAACTCCTGCAGGAGCCCGGTCATCCGCTGGAGTTTGTTCAGGTTGGCAACTGTGGCTCGCCGGTGGAGACGTCCAAGGGATGGCTCGCGCTTTTCCATGGTGTCGGACCAATGCGGAAATACAGTATCTGGGCCCAGCTGTTGGACATCGACGATCCGTCCAAGGTCATCGGCCGGCTAGATGAACCGTTACTGACGCCTGATGAACATGAGCGAGATGGGTATGTGCCCAACGTGGTCTATACCTGCGGAAGTATGATTCATGGGGACGCGTTGATCGTCCCTTATGGAATTGCTGACCAAAGATGCAGAGTTGCTACCGTCTCTATTCCGGAGTTGTTATCAAGGCTCGAGGGAAGTTGAGGTGTCCTCAAGCCGCATCAGGCCGTCCCGCGAAGTGCCTTGCGGCGTTTGAATCCACAACGTGATTGCGATTCGCTGTTAATCCTCGCAGATTGTAAATGGCGAGCAGGGAGCACAGGTAGGATAGCGTCGATTCCGCGCCCTGATTCTCATTGACACCGTCCCGGGTGAGCCCGTCACGGCATCCGGCGCTGGCATAATCGTAAAGTTGGATTTGTTGATCGTTTTTCCCCAGATACCAGTTGAAGCAGGTGGATGCCAATTGAATCCATTCTTCACGTTGCGTGCATTCATAGGCTTCGATACTGGCGCCTATCATGGCGGCTGCTTCAAGTGGCTGTTGATCGTATTGCGCTTTGCTTCCGGATTCGGGGAACCAGCCCTGATTGCCAACCGGTGCGAACCATCCATCGGCCGGATCGAGTTGAATGTCTTTCAGCCACTCAAGGACGTCGATACCAAGTGACACCATGTCATGATCCTCAGTAACACGACCACAGGCCAACAGCGCTTCGGGTAGGCGTGCATTGTCGTAAGTCAGCTCGGCTTCGTGCCATTGCCAGTCTTTGGTGGCGAATTGCCGGAAACGATCCCGCAGCCTTTTACCCAGTCCTTTGAGTAGACTAAGAACCTGGCGATCTTTGTCGTTCCGACGTAGGTATGCCTGAATCCCGAGAATTGGGAATGCGATGGATCGGGAGTCCGAAAAGTTCTCTAATGCCGGCAGCGCATCATGAAAAAGTTTAGTGGCAAGAGCGACTTGACCCGAGTCCTGCCCCCAGCCTGCTATTACGCCCAGTGCCCACAGCGCGCGCCCGTGAGAGTCCTCGGATCCAATGGCGTCCAACCATTTGCGCTCGTACGACATGAAGTTTCGGAATCTGCCGGTCTCTGGATCGAAAGCATCATCCAGGAAACTGAGATAAATCGATGACAAATCCGTCAGTGACGTATCGCTTCGATCCAGGTCTCGCGCCCTGGTAGCGACTATTAGCGCCCGAGCATTGTCGTCCACACAGTATCCATGGGCTCGGTTGGGAACCGTGAACTTGGCGTGCTGAATTATGCCAGTGTCATCCGTCATGCGGCGGAGATGATTCAGGTCGATCTGCGGCAGTCGCTGTTCCTGCTGACTTAGTGTATTGAGTGCTCGGACACCGACCGCACGCGAATGCCGTACTTTGGCCTGCGAGAACAGATCCAGATAATGGCGGCCCATCTGCTTCATCACCATCGGGCGGGAGTACTCGTAGGCTGCGCGACGCAACTTGGCGCGCTCCTCTGGAAAGTCCAGAAGTTGATTGATCTCATGCGCCAGCGCCTGGTGGTCTTCGAATGGTACGAGCCTGCCGCGCCCATCAGCCAACATCTCCTGTGCGTGCCAATAGGGAGTAGATACGACGGCCTTGCCTGCCCCAACCGCGTATGCCAGCGTGCCGGATACGATCTGAGCTTCATTCAGGTAGGGCGTGACGTAGATATCGGCAGCCCGAATTATCTCGAGCAATTCGTCGCGCTCCAGGAATCGGTCATGGAACACAATGTTGTCGCCGACGCCCAGTTCCTTTGCCCGACGGTGCAAACTCAGACGATAGTCCTCACCACTGTCGGCTCTGCAATGAGGATGGGTGGCTCCAACCACGAAATAGAGTACTTCCGGATGTGAGCCAACAATCTCCGGCAGGGCATCAATCATGAACTCGATACCTTTACCCGGCGAGAGCAGACCGAAGGTCAGAATGACAATTTTGTCGTCTGCGGCGACCTTTTTCTTGCACGGATCCGGATCAAGAAAAGGCACATCGGGAATTCCATGATGGATGAGAACTATCTTGTTGGCCGGAACCTGATATATATCACGAAGAAAATCGGAACCGCGCTCGCTCATCACTACCAAGCGGTCGGACAGTTCACATAACTGCGTCGTGATTTTAAGTTCCTCCGCCAGAGGATCTCTCAAAACCGTGTGCAAAGTAGTAATCAGGGGGACTTTCAAGTTTTGCGCGAGTTCGATTATGAAACTACCGCGTTGACCACCAAAAATTCCGTATTCGTGTTGTAAACAGACCGCATCAGGATTGCGCAGGTTCAGGAAATTTGCAGCTCGACGGTACTCGCTTAGATTGTCCTGGCTGATCTGGAATTGCACCTCGTTCGGATACTCGTAGCCCTCCGTTCGATCATTCATGGCTACGATAGAACAGTCAATTCTCGGGTTGTTGTCGAGAATCGCGGTGGCAAGATCAGCCGTAAACGTGGCGATACCACACTGTCTCGGCAGGTACGAACCGATAAGAGCGACTGATTTTAGCTGGGACGGCATGCTGACAGAGGGCCAATGGTCCGAATTGTTGTTTTGCACATTAATTGCGATTTTAGCATGTGTAGCTTGCTGAGAGCCTTGCCGACATGCGCCCGGCATCAACAATTCTTGTCTATTACGAACTCTATTGCCGGGCGTATTCCGGTCACCTGGGTTACACCTTAATTTGCTGTGTCGTTTTCCTCCCCGAATTTCACCAATGAGGGCATTTTTGCGAGCGCAGGCTTCCATCGAGGATCGTCGTGGAGATTTCTGAAGTAGGGATCGTAGGCGACGTTCCAGGGGCTGTACGAAAACTTGTCCAGCCACTCGAAAGCCTGGTCCAATTCGCCCCACTCGCTGTACAACGCGCCCAGCCAGAAGGGGGCCATGTCCTCCCTGCTCACGTTCTGCAACTGCTCCAACGCTGCATTCGCCTCGTCAAACCGACCGGTCTTGTGATAAGCAATCGCCAGGCCAAGTAAACTTTCGGCGGATTCCGGCACCGACAGGAACTTATCGAGCGCGGCTGCACTTCGACCGCGCAGGATAAGAATTTTGCCGAGGGCCAAATTGTACGCTTCTGTGTCTGCGTTCAGATCAAAGGACTTGCGAAAAGCAACTTCGGCCTCGTCCAGACGTCCTGCGTTGATCATCATCGAACCCATGTTGCCCTGCCAGATGGCACCTAACGGATCGATCGATGCGGCTTTCTTGTATTGATCGATACTTTCATCCAGGCGGCCCTGGAAAAACAAGTGGACCGCACTGACGCCCAATGCAAGCGGGCTCCTGGGATCAAGCTGCAGTGCCCGTTCGATCTCGGCAGATCCGCCAGGCCAGTCCCCGGCACGAATTTTGGCCTGACCCATTCTTACATGCGCATCGGACAAATCAGGATCCAGTGCCAACGCTTTTTCAGCGGCCTCGTAAGCTTGCGCGAGACCGTCTTCCCTGGGAATCTCGTGTGCAAGTGCCTGGACCGCAAGCGCGACAGATACGCCGGCCCAGGCTGGTGCATAATTCTCGTCGATAGCGAGGGCTCGCCGGTAGTACTCCATCGCATTTGCCTCGTCGCCCGGTCCGTGGCGATTCCAGAAAAATCTTGCCTGCAACACCAGCGTATAAGCCTCTTCATCAATTGGCTGCGAGAGAGGAACCTCGCCAAGCAAACTGATTTTCAGCTCCCTGACGACCGCTGCAGCGATATCGTCCTGTATCTCAAATATGTTTTCCAGCTTGCGATCATAGGTCTGCGACCAGACGTGCGTGTCTGAACGTGCGTCAATCAGTTGCGCCGTGATCCGCAACTGATTTCCCGACTTGCGCACCGAACCCTCCAGTATGTAGGACACATTGAGGTCTTCCGCAACCGTCGGAATATCAATATCCTTACCTTTGAACGAAAACGTCGAGGAGCGCGAGATCACGCGGAGTTGCTGAATTTTTGCCAGCAAGTTCAGCACCTCTTCCGCGATACCATCCGACATGTATTCCTGGTCCCTGCCCACCGACATGTCGACGAATGGCAGCACGGCAATCGATTTTGCGCCGTACGATCGCAGCATGACGTCAGTTCGCGCTTCTCGCACAGCGGATTCGACACTTGCCGCTTCGCGGGTCGGTGAAAGCAGAAATTTGTCGACTGCAAAGTAGACCAGTGCCAGCGCCATCACGACGATTATCAGCTGATCCAGTTTCTTGCCGGTTTTGGGCGTGGTGGATAACGAGCGATCAACGTCCTTTTCTTTCCGCAGCCCCTCGGGCGTCAGTTCGAACACCCAGGCAAATATCAGTGCCGGAAGCAGGCCAATAGCCAGCACGGTAACCACCACGCGAATCGCGCCATCGGAAATCCCGTAGATTGGAAAAATCGTCTCTACGACCTGTATGACGAGCCATGCCACAACAATGTAGGCGGTCGCAACGCGGAGGACATTGCGGCGCCTGAGTTCGCCTAGTATTTTCACGGACTGTTCGCCCGACGCTGAACGGTCATTGCACTATCTTCCCATGTCGACGAACAGAAAGTTGCAGGAATACTTGTTCTTGGCGCCCCCGCACCGACATCGATTCGTCTGGACTACATACAAACTTTCTCGTGTGATGTTGTCCCATCGTCCACTCTTTTCTGCGTGATTCTTGACACGTCTGTTAGTGTAGTGGTGAATGCGCTCAGCCAGCGGGGTGCCGACATGCAATGCATCCAACAACCTTACCTGCTTTTTCTCGGCGATGCGCCGGACATGCTCGCCGTGAAAGTCGCGCGTGGCATCGTCGACTGGCGACCTGAGTATTGTCTCGGACAATCGCGATTGCCGGGTTGCGACGTCGATCTGGGTGTGGCCAACATGAGCCTCGAAGAGGGGCGCGATGCGGGCGTCAAAACCCTCGTTGTCGGTGTGGTAAATCGGGGTGGGGTTATTTCAGATGCCTGGACGGAGGTGCTCGTCGCAGCGCTGATGCTCGGTTATGACCTTGCTGCGGGGCTGCACAGCCGGCTCGCCGACGTGCCTGTTATTGCCGACGCGGCGGAAAAATACGATTGCACTTTGTTCGACGTCCGGCACCCGACTGAAAAATTCCCAGTTGGCAACGGCATCAAGCGACGCGGCAAGCGTTTGTTGGCGGTGGGGACCGACTGCTCGGTTGGTAAAATGTACACCGCGCTAGCGATCGAAAGAGAAATGGTGGCTCGTGGCATGGACGCAGATTTCCGGGCCACCGGGCAGACCGGAATCCTGATTACCGGCTCAGGTGTGTCGGTCGATGCGGTGGTGTCCGATTTCATTGCCGGCGCCGTGGAGACCATCAGTCCCGAGAATGACGATTTACATTGGGACGTTATCGAGGGACAGGGATCGCTTTTCCACGCATCGTACGCTGGCGTCGCGCTCGGGCTGCTACACGGCGCGCAAGCGGATGCGCTGGTGTTGTGCCACGAGCCGACTCGGACACATATACGCGGATTGCCTGATTATCCGCTTCCAGGATTGCAGCAGTGCATGCAGACGAATCTCGAGCACGCGCGCCTGACGAATCCGGATGCAGAATTCGTGGGTATTTCGATCAACACGTCAAACATGAGTTCTCACGAAGGAGCGGCATACCTGAAGTCACTCGAACAGGAGTTCGATCTACCGGTCGTCGACGCGTTCAAGGACGGCGTCGCCAGGATTGTTGATAAGCTTGCTTCGTGATTCATCTTTCGACAAGACACGAGTCCTGGCCCATTCGCGGCAGCTTTACGATCTCGCGCGGAACCAAAACGAGTGCCGAGGTCGTGACAGTGACCGTAAACGATGGCGCAAACCGTGGGCGCGGTGAATGCGTACCGTATGCTCGTTATGGAGAGAGCATTGACAGTGTTATCGGATTGATCGAAGGACTGAGACCGGACATCGAAAGCGGTTTGGATCGCGAATCGTTGCAGACTGCGCTACCCGCCGGGGCTGCCCGAAATGCTATCGATTGTGCACTCTGGGATCTCGAAGCGAAACGTGCCGGCAAATCGATCTGGCAACTCCTGCACGTTGCCGAACCGGCACACGGGCTGACAACGGCGTATACGCTGTCGCTGGATACACCTGGAAACATGTGCAAGGCGGCGATTGCGAATGCTGGCCGGCCGCTACTAAAACTAAAACTCGGTGGTGTAGGGGACGTTGAGCGCGTGCGCGCTGTGCGAGAGGGCTCACCGAATGCCGAATTGATCATAGATGCCAATGAAGCCTGGGATACGGAATTTTACGCGTCCATTATCCCGCAGTTGATTGACCTGAACGTTGTGATGATCGAGCAGCCGTTCAAGACTCGCGACGACGACATTCTTGCCAGCATCGAACGACCAATCACGATCTGCGCCGATGAATCCTGTCACGACTCAGGTTCGCTCGACGCCTTGGTTGGCAAGTACGATATGATCAATATCAAGCTCGATAAAACGGGTGGCCTCACCGAGGCTCTCCGCCTTAAGGATCTTGCTGCAAGCGAAAATATGCAGGTCATGGTCGGCTGCATGTTGGCGACTTCCCTGGCGATGGCGCCGGCCATCGTTGTGGGTCAGGGGGCCAGCATTGTCGATCTGGATGGGCCGTTACTGCTCGAGGCCGATCGTGATGACGGGCTGGTATACGAAAACAGCAAAATCCTGCCGCTGTCGACAAAACTCTGGGGCTAGGCACCCACAGCCCAGCACGGATTACGGCGTAACGACTACCGAGGGAGACAATAACCGTGAAAAGCAATTGGAGAGCAATTGGTATCTCATTGATATTCGCCGCGCAGATCTCATTCGGCGCGGACCTTGATGCATTCCCTGGTCGCGACGCGCTGCTCATGCCCGCCCCCAATTCTGCCTGGAACGAATTTTCTACCTCACCGGAACACTATGGAACCTATGAGATTGGTGCCGGCGTCTACTTGTTTGTTTATCGGGGCACCAACGGCCTGTTCATGGTGACTGATGAGGGGGTCATTGTAGTGGACCCTATCAGCGAGGAGGCCGCACCCAGGTTTCTGGCAGCCATCCGAGCTATTACCGATGCGCCCATCAAATACCTGGTCTACTCTCATTGGCATTGGGATCACATTCAGGGCGGGCAGGTATTCAAAGACGCAGGTGCCACGATTATCGCTCATGAGAAGTGCGTTGCGCCCCTGGTCGACCTGCCCAACGAAAAGATCGTCATGCCTGATGAGGTGTTTTACGGAACTCACACCATTACTCTGGGTGGGCGCAGCATGGAGCTTTTGTACCTGGGGCCAAACCACACCAGTTGCCTGGTCTTTCCTAAGCCAGATGGCGTCAACGCCCTGTTTATTGTCGATCTGCTCACGCCTGGCGGAACGCCCCTGGCGACGTGGACGGATTACAGCCCCCACCATTGGCTCCGCACTCTCAGGGAGGTCGAAGCCATGGATCTGGACTTCATCATGTCGGGCCACGCCGTACCGGTTGCCCATCCATCCGCGGTTACAGAGCGGCGCCGTTATTTGGAAATCCTGATCGACTCAGTCCGAGCGGCAAACGAGCGCGGCCTGAGGGGCGAGCAACGGGTTGCCTACGTGCGCGAGCAATTGGAGCCGTTGTCATATATGCGCAACTTCGGCACCTACCTGGAAAATCACGTCAGCCGTATCAGCACCTACTTCGGTACCGGATGGTAGAAGATTTCTTAACTTGCGGTTCTGTATGGACGCCGGCGATGCCGAAGACTTTTTCCCGGTCATGCTCCGCACATAAACGTCCTAACTGGCTTTTGCATCGGGCAGTGGACTAGTATGAATCGCCTGACGCTATTTCAGTTACTTGATGCAGGGGGAAGTGGCTCGTGAACGCAAACCGAATTCTATTGGTAATCCTGGTATTAATATCGGTGGCAACGGTTCGTGCCGAGGTCACCGAATGTGATCGACTCGCTGCTAATCCGAACGATCCCGATCGGGTCACCGAAGGCGTGCCGCGGTCACAGGTCAATGTCGAAGCGGCTGTTGCCGCGTGCGAAAGCGCGCATGCGGAAGATTCCACGAATGCCCGATTTGCCTATCAATTGGGCCGCGTCTACTTCTACAAAGGGGACACGCAAGGTGCGCTCAAGTACATGGAGGTATCCGCCAACCAGGGGTACCGGCAGGCTGAATTCGTGATGGGCGCCCTCGCCGATAATCGCAGGGCAGGCGTGCCGGCTGACAATTGTGCCGTGGAAGACTATTGGTACAGGGCGGCAAGCGCGGGGCATCTGCATGCCAGGGTTGCTTATGTTCGCAACGTCACCAGCGGGCGATTCGATGGCTGCAAAATCCAGGCGACGGCTGCGGAATTGACCCAGCTGATCGACGTTGATACATCCGGATCGGCACGGTATTTCCTGAGACTGTTGGTCGCCGACCTCAAGGAAGACGTGGCCGCCCTGGGCGACGGCAGCGCCCATCCTAAAGATTAGCGATACTTATTTTCATACTAATAACTTTAATTTGATTAATTATTCCGCTCCCGTAAACTCATTAGCATACGCATAAAACCGTTAGAGCATGGTGTTCTCATTGATGGAGCCGCCATCGACCGGTTTTCAAGAGGGGGATCGGAAAATGTATCAATCAAAATATTTGCTGCGGCCAGTATTGATACTGGTATTTATGGTTGCAACTGTCCTGCCACAGGACCCGGCGCTCGCACAGGCCCAGGAAGACTCGGCATCGTTGTCCGAGATCGTGGTAACAGCCCGCAAACTTGAAGAAAATTTGCAAGACGTGCCTGTAAGCATTTCTGCGTTTAGTGCGGACATGATAGCTGAGTACGGAGTCCGTGATCTCAGCGCGCTAAGCGATTTTGCTCCGAATTTCAGCTATGAAAAGTTTGGCGGAAGAATCGGCGCCGAGGGGGATACAGCTCGACCGGTTATCCGAGGGCAGTCAAACATTCTGGGTGAAGGAAATGCGTCCTTTTTCGTCGACGGGATTCCTTATACCGAATCGATCCTGTCATTTCCCATCGAGGCGATTGAACGCGTTGAAGTTGTCAAAGGCCCTCAGGCCGCGATGTTCGGGCGGTCAACGTTCGCTGGCGCCATTAATCTGATTACCAAGCGCGGCACGAACGAGGTTCGCAATACCGCGTCTTTTCGACTCGCAAGCTACAATGACTACGAAGTCAATTTGTCATCAGCCGGGCCGCTCGCCAATGACAAGGTTTTCTATTTTATCCACGCCCGCTACTACGATGTCGGCGGCGAGTACACGAACGAACTGGACGGAACCGAGGTCGGCCAGGAGCAATCTCAAGGCATCAATGCATCGATCGAGTACAGGGCTACTGAGAATCTGACATTCATCGCGAGAGGCGGATACAACGAAGACGATGACGGTCTTCCGGCACAGCGAGTGCAGGACCGTTTCGCGAACAACTGTTTTCTTGATCAGGCGCGCCAGTACTATTGTGGCGAAGTAACCGAATTCGAGTCGGTCGTGTTAGCAAAGGACCAGCTGGCGGGTGAGGAAGGGCTGCGGCGCAAAGTTGCTCGCGGCTCATTGTCAATCGATTGGGATGTTGGCAGTCGCGGCTTTCACCTGACATCCAACACGGGATTCGTCAATTCGGAGTACTCATTCGGAAACGACCAGACTAACCTGGGCGATCCCATCAGTTTTGCGGGTGGTATCTTCGTGCGAGTCCAGGACAGCGAACGGGACGAATGGTCAACAGAGCTACGGCTCGATTCTCCACAGGACCAGAAAGTTCGATACCTGGTTGGGGCTTATTACTACGAGCGCGATCGCACGCGTCTCCAGCGCAGGCCGGGAACGCAAACGATTTCGAGAGACTTCGGCAAAGATACCGTAGAGAACTCTGCGATATTCGGTGCACTGGAGTTCGACTTTGGCGAAGCCTGGACGGCGCGCTTCGAGATGCGCTATCAATCAGATAAGATCGGCCTTATTCAAGCGAGCGGGACGCAATTCTCGGAAACCTTTACGTCCACGATGCCTCGACTAACCGTAGATTACCGCTTTTCCGATAACGCCATGATGTATTTTACAGTGGCCAAGGGCAACAAGCCCGGTGTCTTCAATACCGACCCGACATTGCCACCAGACGCGCGGTTGGCCGAGGAGGAAGAGGCCTGGAATTACGAAATTGGTACGAAGTGGGATTCGGCTGATGGAAGATCGCGGGCAAACGCAGCCGTATTTTTTATCGACTGGAGCAATCAACAGCTAACCAACTCGATCCTGGTGGCCGGAGTGCCGATCTCCTTTGTTTCCAACGCAGGCAAGACGGAAGTATGGGGTGTCGAAGTTGAGGGCAGCAGGTTGATCAGCGATCGCTGGGAAGTCCGCGGTTCAATCGGATACAACAACGCGGAGTTCACCGAGAACTGCGATCCTGTGCAGGGCAGCCAATTGACCGGCTTCGATTGCGTATCGCCAACCGGTGTTCAAGGTGGTGATGTTTCGGGCAACCAGACACCAAACTCGCCCGCGACTCAGATAACTTTGGGAACGAATTACAGATTTTCGCTTACCGGCAACACGGACATGGTACTCAGGGCAGATTATTCTTTCCGGAGCAAGGTCTACGCCCAGGTTCACAATCTTGCGTTCACGAGCGATCGAAACCTGTTGAATCTGAAAGCAGGATTTGAAACCGGAAACTGGACCATTACGCTATATGCGGACAATGTTCTTGACAATCTTTCACCCTCGACAATCGTTCGGTTTGCAGATCTGGGCAACCTCAACATCGGCCCAAATCCTGATCCGGACCAGGACAACGTTCCTGGATCGACAGTCGTTGAACGTGGATTCCTGGTGCCACTCGCGAGGGGCACCCGGTACGGGATAACCGCGACCGTCAATTTCTGATTCGCAGTAATCGTCAGCGGCACCGCAATATTCAGGAGGAGGGGAATGTATCCCTCCTCCTGATATCCAGCCACGGATCTGTCACGGGATCCTGGAAAGAACGGCAAAGCTGGTTGGCGCACCAACAAAGATTTGATCAATGAGCAGGCAACCAGGGGCACGAAAAATGAACGACTCGAAAGGTGCGTCCATCCTGAGGGAAATTGAAGCGGCTGGACGGAAAGTACTGCCTATGCACGAGTTCCTTGCCGAGTCGGATCCAGCGACTCTTGATGCGTTCAATCAGTTCCTGACTCGATCGATCTATCGCGAAAACGGGCTGCAGGATGCCCACAAAGAGTTGGTACTTGCTTGCGTATGTACCGCCGCCGGGTCGAGTCAACCGGTTATCGCAAATCACTGCCGCAAAGCGCTTGCAGCAGGTCTCGACAGGGACCAGCTCGTGCAGGCGCTCGAAATTACTGCAGCTGTAATGGCGACACGCACGCTCGCAACAGGGATAAATGCAGTTATCGCTGCCGAAGAATCATGACAACATTGATTGGAGCCGATCAACCTTTCGGTGTATCAAAAAAGCTTAGTTACCAGATGCACGCAGATCGTTACACCGGGCGAGTGCTGTATGTAACATTCAGAACCACGGCCGACCTGTCGCAGTGGCTTCCGCCACCGTTGCAAATGGTCGAACCCCATGAAGGATTTCTGAAGCTATACGAACTGAAGAGGCGACCGGAGAATGGCCAACCATATCCGCCGGCATTCAGCCAATACTACGAAGCATGTATCGCTGTACTCGCAGCCCCCCCTGGAGAGATACCCCGTCACTACAATTTATTCATGTGGGTTTCACATGATTGGGCGCTGTATAAAGGACGCTCAGCTTTTGGTTGGCCCAAAAAGCTTGCCAACATATCCATGACCTTCATTTATCCAGGCAACGGTGTGTATGACCGGGACCGGGAGATAAGCGAATTCAATGTCGATATCGATCGCTACGGCTATCCGATCATACGAGTAAGGTCGCAACTGGACCCAGCGGCTCCCGCGAAAAAAAAGAAACCATTTAACGGTTTCTACACGATACGACACATTCCGGCACCGATTGACGGCGGTGAAGATATTCGCGAACTCCTGGTAATCGAACCTCGTGATGGGTGGTTCGGTGATGAAGTCTGGGGGGAGGCGACAGTCGAATTTGCCAATGCCCCGGATGAGGAGCTGGAACTCCTCGGTTCGGTTGAAGTTATGAATTGTGTATTGAGGGATACGGGATGGGTATTGCCGGCCTGGCCAGCTCGACGTTTGATGGTGTTGGATTCCCTCCCTGCAGATCTTGGTTGCGATAGGCCCTGTTGAGATTGGAGAAAAGTAGATGAAGAAATTTCGAGGCGTTTTCCCTGCGCTTGTGGCACCGCAAGACAATGAAAACGAGATTCTTTTCGACGTTTTGGGCGACCTCGCTAAACGTCAGATCGCTGACGGGGCGGGTGGCTTCCTGGTAAACGGCCACACTGGCGAACTTGGGCTGCTCTCTGGCGGCGAACGTCGCGAGGCTATAAAAACGGTGCGAGCAGCGGTTGGGCCCGAAGTTCCAATCATAGCCGGCATTCATACGCAGGGGCTCGGTTCCAAGTTTTCTTTGCAGGCGGAGTCGGCAGCCGAGTGCGGCGCCGATGCCATTTTGATGTTCTCGCCTTTTTCGTTTGCACGCGGCGCGTTTCAATACGCACCTGAAGCAGTGATCGACTACTACCGCATGGCGTCGGAGCTGACGCCAATTCCGATGTGGTTCATGCAATATCGTCCGGTAACAAATCTAATGATGCCTCGCCATGTGCTAAGGGAGATCGCAGCGCTTCCCAATGTCGCGGGAATCAAGCAGGAAGTCGAGGACGATATCGAGTATGAAAGAGACCTGGTGGCTCTGCGTGAGGTTGATCCGAATCTCGCGATATTTGCGGCGACCGATGTCGGCTTGTTCGGGAACTACGCGCTGGGTGCAGATGGCTGCACCATTGGACTCGCTAATTTCGTAAAGCCCGTTAAGGCGCTGCAAGATCGCATCTGGGCGAACGACCTTGCGGGAGCAAGGGAGGCGTCGCTGCACCTGATGCCGCTGATGGACTCAATTTATAGCCGACCGAGTTATCGTTGGTCCTCTCGACTGAAATACGCATTGCACGCGGCCGGTTATATCCCGACTCCGAATATTCGAATGCCATTGTTTCCAGCGAGTCGAGAGGAGCGCCGGGACATCGATGCCATCCTGGCACCTTACATAGATTAAGGGAAAGTCATGCAAACTATTGGCGATCGGGATTTCTATAACGAACTGGAAGAGATCATCAAGCCATCCCATACGGCAGTTTTGGTCATAGACCAGCAAAACGATTTTTGTCATTCGCATGGATACTATGCGGAGACAATGGGACTTGATGTATCGATGACGCAGGGTATAAATGAGCAGATCAATCAGTTGACGGCTGCAGCCCGGTCACACGGTGCGATGGTTATTTTCAGCCAGTTTGTCATTGCCAAAGGATTTACTTCGGATTCGCCGATGTGGCTGGGCATTCATGTCGGGGCCGGATTGAAATCCCTTGATCAGGCCCGCTTCTACTCGATTGAGGGATCCTGGGGTGCGGAACTGTATGAGCAAATGAATGTTGAGGCCAGTGATCACATCATAAAAAAACTTCGTGGCTCAGCGTTTAGAGATACTTCACTCGAAAGTTTGCTGCGCGAAAATAGCATTGAAACGCTTGTCATTACGGGACAGGTGACGGAGGGCTGCGTGGAAAGCACTATTCGTGCCGCGCGAGACGCCGATTTCTATACTGTATTGGCCAAAGATGCAATTGGCTCGGTAAGCAAAGAGCGGCACGACCGTGTCATGATGGGTTGGCTCGCCCGCACGCATTGCCCGACAACGCAAGAGATTATCGACCTCTGGAGCTGCGAGGGGCAATAAAACTCAGGGCGCCAACTGTCGGCAAATAAATTTCCGAACGCGACTAGTTCGGGTCCTTCGTTTCTATCCACTCTAATATCGTGGTCTGCAGATTTTCAATCAGACTCTGATGGAACGGGCGGACTACCATGCGCGCGCGCCGGCAGATACTGAAACGCCGCTCTTGCTCAAATTCCGGCACGGTAAAATATCGCACAGGATCAGAATCACGAATCGAAGAATGAAACAACTTCGGTGAAACGATCCCGATGGCGTAGCCACCATTTATAAGTTTGGTAGCGAGCGTCATCGAATTTGTTCGTATGATGTGACGAGGCGGACGGAGATCAGCTGAAGTGAAAACCCGAGCCAGATACTCGGGCCAATCGAGGCTCGTGGATACAGCGACCCACTGGTGACCAGACAGGTCCTCAAGCTTCGGGTTGCGGTGCTGATACAACGGATGCTTTGCGCCAACGACAACATGGACATGGTCCCTGAAAAGTGGCTCTCGCTTAATTTCCGGCATGTCGCGCGGCAGGAAATGATCGGAGAGAAATGCGAAATCAATGTCTCCCTCGGCCAGTAAGATTGCAAGATTCGCTGACCAATCCTTGATAATTTTGACGTTGTAGTCTGGATAAGCTGACTGGAACATCGAAATAGCCTTGATAAGAATTTCGTCCCCCAGACTCTGAACGACGCCTATACTGACCTCGGCTGCGATTTGCCGCGAGCGCGCCTTGAGTTCCGTTCTGGCTGCCTCAAATTGTCCGGTAATAACTTTCGCGTGGTCGAGCAATCTTCGACCGTGTTCGGTGAGAACGGATCCTGTTTTGCTGCGCACGAACAATTGCAAGCCCAATTCCTTCTCCAGTTTGGAGATTGACTGGGTCAGTGCCGATTGGGTCAGCCCGATGCCGTCGGCGGCCTTGTAGAAATGTTTCGTTTCAGCAAGCGCCATGAAATGTCTGAGTTGACGTAAGTCCACTTGCCTTCCTCCGCTTTTTTCGGGCAGGCATTTTTTAGCATAATTTTGACTAATTTTAAAGGTGGTAAAATTAATTGGCCTAATTATAGTTCAGACTGTACATTGATCGGAGAATTGCTTGATCCTCAGTTTCTGTTGGGTTCGGAAGCATATATGACCAGCTGGACATACAACGTTCTTCTCCTGTCGCACGTCTTGTTTTTCGTCTACTGGCTGGGCGCCGATCTGGCCGTTTTGTACGCTGCAAAATTCGGGGCCGATCAGAATTTGTCGGTCGAATCACGCCGGGCCATTGGCGACATCATGGCGTTCGTCGATTTGTTCCCGCGCCTCAGTGTTCCGTTGATCGGCGCGACCGGGGTAACAATGGCTTTCCTGTCAGGTGAGTTTATTTTTCACATAGCCTGGATGTGGTTTGTCTGGCTGGCAGCTTTGTTGTGGGTCTCGAGCAATCTATTCGTTTACCTGAATCGTACGAACTCCGATCGCATCAGATCCGTGGTTCGATTCGACACGCTGTGGCGGGTAATTTTGCTGCTCGCAACAGGCGGTGTTGCCGCGACGTCGTTACTTGGCGCCGGTATCACGTCCAATCACTCTTTGGCAGCCAAACTTCTGATCTTCGCACTGGCAATCGCGCTCAGCCTGGTCTTGCGAGTCTTGTTCAAACCGTATCGACCGGCGCTGGGAAGAATTGTGAAGTCGGGAGACAATCCGACAGATTCGGCCATAATGATTAAAGCGCTCGCTAGTGCGAAACCGATAGTACTCTCAATATGGTCGTTGACTGTTATTGCGGCCGCGATTGGACTCTGGAAGCCGTTTTAGCCAGTCAGCGCTCCTGATTGAAGTCGAAATTAATTTTGGGTTGAGTATGAGCATTGCCGCGTCAGTCTTGCGCTCGAACGGGAAGTTTGTTGCCCGAGCCCTTGTCTTGTTTTTGCTCGCTGTCAACTCCATGGCCGCGGCTGGTTCCGAAGTGCTTCGTGTCGGAATTGTCAGTTTGCCACCCGCATACGGGAATCCCTATACGGCGATGGGGGCACCTGGAGCTGTAACCTGGCAGCAACTCTTCGACGGGCTGACGCGGATCGATGAGGCCGGAAATGTCGTCGGTGCATTGGCGACGGAATGGCAGTTGCTTGACGCTCACACATGGCGGTTTCTGATACGAGAGAATGTCCGATTCTCGAATGGCTCATCTTTCGATGCGACTGTTGCCAAGGAGGTTTTCGACTGGCTTCTTGGTGAGGATGGACGTCTCACACCGGTTGGTAATGAATTGCGTGGGCTGGTCGAAGTTTCGGCTCCGGGCCGGCACGAGCTGCTCATCAAAACGCAGCAGCCGGATCCAATATTGCCCAACAGACTGGCTCTGGTGATGATGGTTGAGCCGAAGACCTGGGTCGAATTGGGGCCAAAGGCGTTCGGTCAGAAGCCCGTGGGTACCGGCCCTTACAGTGTGCGATCCTGGCGCAACAGGAATGGTGCCGCGGAGTTGGTCGAGAATAGTCATGGCTGGCGTCGGCCCTTTATACCGACCGTCGAACTGTATCCCTTGCATGATCATGCCGCTCGCTTCCAGGCAGCTATTTCGCATCAACTTCATCTGGCCCAGTCGATGCGCCCCGAAGAAATCGATATTTTCGCGAAGCGTGGCTTTGATGCTTTGGTCGATCCCAGCAAGCAGATCATTGGTATCGCATTTGACGTGGTTGGTCATCCGGAGTCGCCCATCGCAGATCGGCGCGTCAGGCAGGCGATCAACTACGCCGTCGACAGGCATACGATTTCCGAAATCATTACTTACGGCAAACACCGCCCGGCCAGCCAGGGCGCGGCGCCCGGCGTGTTCGGATATAACGCGGATGTAAGACCTTATCCATATGATCCGGTCAAAGCGCGGGCTTTGCTGGCGGATGCAGGCTACGCCGACGGATTCTCAATCAGTGCAACCATTGTAATCGGTACGTACGCAAACGATGTTGAGATCTATCAAAAAGTCCAACAGGATTTGGCAGAGGTCGGCATAAGCCTGATCATGGAGGCGACACTGTTTTCCGACTGGATTCGACAATACGTAAGTGGAAAGTGGCGGACTGCCGCTTTCTCGCTGGCCTGGAACACCGCTCCGTATAATGACTCAATCCGTCCGATGGACTATTTTTCCTGCGGCAAGGCCCTGCCATTCTATTGTAATCAATCGATGATGCCGGCCATTGAAAATGCGGCAACGGAAATGCGCCCGGTCGAGCGGGAGGCAGCGCTGCAAGCGTTGCAGCTGCGTTTTCATAACGAGGCGCCGAGCTTGTTCTTGCTGGAATACGGTCACATCTGGGTTTCATCGCGTGAAACAACAGGGTTTGCCTTGGCAAACGGTGCGCCGCAACTATACAAGATGAAGTTGATGGACAACGAGGTCCAATGAAGGCGAGAATTTTCGTAGGGTCGAGACTAATCGGCAACTTTGTCGTATTGCTGCTCGGCATTACGACCTTGATGTTCTTCGCGCTGCGAGCCGCCGGCGACCCGATCATCGTAATGGCTGGCGAAAATGCTGGCCCCGAGATGATAGAGGCGCTTCGCCAACAATACGGTTTCGACCAGCCGTTGATACTGCAGTATCTATACTACCTGGGCAATGTATTGAGGCTGGACTTCGGAGCATCGCTTGCGTCGGGCCAGGCGGCACTGCCTTACGTGCTCAAGCAACTTCCGGCAACGCTTTTGCTTGCCTTTCTCGGAATGACCGTAACGATTGCGGTTTCAGTTCCCGTTGGCGTTTGGCTGGGTGCACGTCCGGACCGGGTGAGTTCGCGGATAATCGCGGCCCTTGTCGTTTTCGCGCAGGGTCTGCCCGGGTTCGTGACCGCGCTGATACTAATCCAGGTGTTCGTCGTTCAACTAATGTGGTTGCCATCGCTGGGGCATGCAGATGTGCGCACCTGGATATTGCCGAGCCTGTCGCTGGCATCCTTTCTTGCACCGAAATTGATTCGCGTTATCGCTGCAAACATCTCGGAAGCAATGAGGCAAGAGTATATTCGTACTGCTCGCTCGATCGGTTCGTCAGCAAGAAGCGTCTTGTGGCGGGAAGCATTTCCGAACGCAATTCTTGGTACTGTTGCATTGATAAGTGCACAGTTTGCTTTTCTGTTCGCAGGCGCTGTGATTATTGAAGTGTTGTTCCTTTGGCCGGGAATCGGGCTACTGCTGTTCGATTCAGCTCAGGCGCTGGATTTCCCCGTGCTTCAAGCGATCGCATTCGTTGTGGCGGTGCTCGTCTTCTTCGTGAACGCGTTGACCAATTTCATTTTCCAGGTGATCGATCCGCGCATTGGCGAGGCAGTAGTATGACGCCTGGAACGATCAATGTAAGCGGATTTCGGAGATACATTTCGCAACGGACCGGATCTCTTGAACTGATCGCAGGAGTCCTGTTTTTCGCCGTCGTCCTCGTTCTGATTATTTTTCGAACGCAGCTGCAGACACACGACCCTTACGTCGGAGATCTGTATGAGCGCTTCAGCCCGATTGGCGTAGGAGGGCACCTGCTTGGGACAGATAACCTGGGTCGAGATGTCTGGTCGCGCCTGCTCGAAGGAATGCGCTGGTCGATTTCAGCAGCAGGGCTTGCCACAATGATCGCGTTCGCGCTTGGCACAGCGGTCGGATTGATCGCCGCGCAGTTCCCTGGATGGGTTAGAACCGTACTCAATCAGATTATTGATATGGCACTGGCATTTCCAAGCCTGATCATCGCAATTATCATGGTTGCCGTTGTCGGGAGGGGTTTCTGGCCGTTGACGATAACGCTGGGTTTGGTCAGTTGGCCGGTATTCGCCCGCGTTGTCTTTGCTGAAACGCTGAGTCTGCTGGAACGGGACTATGTTATTGCCGCTCGGGCCTTCGGGGCCCGCCCCACTGCCATCCTGCTCGGTCATGTACTACCCGGGCTCAGACCGACGTTGACCGTCGTACTGGCTTTTCATTTTGCCGATATGCTGGTCGCCGAAAGCGCTTTGTCGTTCCTCGGACTTGGTGCGCCATTGGGCGTTCCCACTTGGGGAAACCTGCTGCAGGAATCACGAGACTATCTGATGGTCGCGCCATGGCTCCTGCTTGTGCCGTGCGCGGGGATTATCTATGTGGTTGTTACCGTAAATTTCATCGGTGATGGCCTGGCGTCGGGCGCGCGCAGGAAAGGGCTGAGAATCGACCTATGAGCCGCGATGCCATTTTGGAAGTGGAAGAGCTGTCGATCCAGTTTCCGAAAGCCTTTACTGTGCAGCCGACCGTAGTCGTGGACGAAGTTTCTTTTTCGATTGAGCGTGGTCAGATACTGGGCCTTGTTGGCGAGTCCGGGTCCGGCAAAACAATGGTGGCGCTGTCCATTATGGGGCTCGTACCCGGGCTCGGCCGTGCAAGCTCCGGCCGAATCCTGTTGAATGGCCGGAATTTGCTACAGGAGTCGGATGCTCAACTACGTGCAATCAGGGGCAGCGATGTCAGTATTGTATTTCAGGATCCGCTGGCATCTCTTAACCCTGTAAAACCTGTCGGTTCCTTGTTGATGCGCAGTGTCATGTTGCACCAGAACTGCGGGGAAAAGGCGGCACGGAATCGGGCGGCCGAAATGTTAGGCGCCGTTGGCATACCCAATCCAATGAAGCGAATGCGCTCGTACCCGCACGAGTTTTCCGGCGGCCAGCGGCAACGAATTTTGGTCGCCCTTGCAGCGATCAACAGTCCTTGCCTGATAATTGCCGACGAGCCTACGACGGCATTGGATGCGACGGTACAAATACAGATTCTGGATTTGCTCAAGTCTCTGGCAGTCAACTGCTCATTGCTTCTGATTACGCACGATCTTAGTGTCACAGTAGGCGTTTGCGAGAAAGTTGTGGTCATGCGCAAGGGAAAGATTGTTGAATCGGGCTATACCGACGATATTCTGACTAACCCGCAGGAGCCCTATACCCGAGCGTTGATTGATGCGGTGCCGCGCTTTGGCGGGCGTCGTCACGTTCCGCCCGAAGCCGCGGCAACGACGCGAGGGCGCCGAATTCTTGAAGTCCGGAATCTCGAGGTTACCTATACTCAATCTGGCCAGCCGTTCAAGGCGGTCGATGATCTCTCATTCGATCTTAATCGCAACGAGACCCTGGGTATCGTCGGTGAGTCCGGATCGGGGAAGTCCACTATCGCCAGGGCGTTGATGCAGTTGCTGCGTCCGTCCGGCGGGACAATTAGCTTCGACGGCAAGAAGTTGGGGAACGCGAGCCATCGAGATTCGCGTGCAGTGAAGCGGAAAATTCAGTACGTGTTCCAGGACCCGTATGCCAGTCTGGACCCACGCTGGTCAGTTGGGAAGATCATTGCCGAACCGATGCGTGTGCACCAGATTGGCACGGCTGGTGAAGTTCATGAGCGGGTTGTCGAATTGATCAGCCAGGTTGAACTTCCGGCTGCCGCAATCGATCGATATCCTGCGGAATTCTCCGGTGGCCAGAGACAGCGCATCGCGCTTGCCCGTTCCCTCGGCGTTCGTCCCGATCTCCTGATAGCAGACGAACCGGTGTCGTCCCTGGACGTTACCATCCAGTCGAAAATCGCACGACTGCTAAAGTCGCTGCAAATGGAACATGAACTATCCCTTATTCTGATTGCGCACGATTTGCCGCTTGTCTACCAGATGACCGATCGAGTAGTTGTGATTTATCTGGGGCAGGTCGTCGAACAGGGTCCGACTGTCAAAGTTCTGACCCATCCGCAGCATCCCTATACAGCGTCGCTATTGTCTGCGAGCATTGCGAAGTCTTTTGAATCCGTTGCTGCCGAACTTCGCGATGCAGGAGAACCCGCATCGCCAATTAGTCCACCGGGTGGTTGTCGCTTCCATCCCAGATGCCCGATTGCAACGCCCAAATGTGCCGATACCGCACCCGTGCTGACAGAATGCAGCCAGGGCATATCAGCACGCTGTCATTTTCCCGGCAAAATCGGGGCGAACCAGTGGCAATGACCTTGTTCGACAAGCTGTGGCGAGACCATCTCGTGATCGATCTGGACGATGGCAAGTCGCTACTTGCAATCGACCGTGTGCTGCTACACGAGCGCACCGGCGCCATCGCGCTCAAGGGTCTCGAAGCGAAAGGGCGACAGGTCACTCTTCCAAAGCATGTGTTCTGCACGATTGACCACATAGTCGATACCTTGCCCGGGCGACCCGACATTTCCCGGATGCCCGGTGGCGAGGTTTTCATACAGGCGCTACGTGACAGTGCCCATCGGCAGGGTCTCAAACTTTTTGACGTCGACGATCCGAACCAGGGAATCGTGCACGTTATCGCGCCCGAGCTCGGGATTGCCTTGCCGGGCTTGAGCATCGTTTGTCCGGATAGCCACACGTGCACACTGGGTGCGCTCGGGGCACTGGCCTGGGGTATTGGATCAACCGAGGCGGAGCACGCCCTCGCCACCGGTACGCTCAAAATCAAGAAACCAGGGTCCATGAGCGTGCGTTTCGAGGGCACACTGGCGCCTGGTGTGACTGCCAAGGACATGATTCTTTACCTGATTTCACAATACTCGGCTTCCGGGGGCAACGGATTTGCCGTCGAATTTTCCGGTAGTGTCGTGTCAGCGCTGTCGATGGCCGGTCGCATGACCTTGTGCAACATGGCCGTCGAATTCGGTGCGGCAACAGGATTGATCGCGCCGGACGAGATCACAATCGCCTATGTGTCAGGGCGGCCATTCGGTGTACCTGAGCAATCGCTAAGCAGCGCGACGAAATACTGGCGTCAGTTACGATCAGATCCCAACGCCAACTTCGACGCAGAAATAATTATTCGTGCAGACGACATTAGCCCGATGGTTACCTGGGGCACCAGCCCGGAGCACTCAATTCCTTTGGGCGCTGTGATGCCTGGCAGCAAGAATGAAAACAATGCAGATCGGAATTCCTCCGTTGATCACGCCATCGACTATATGGATGTTCCGCCGAATTCGAACATATCCGAACTCAAGATCGATGGTGCGTTTATTGGCTCGTGTACCAACAGCCGGCTTGAAGATCTGCAAAGGGCGGCGGCTATCCTGAATGGTAAACGAGTCGCCCGCGGCGTCAGGGCAATATGTGTCCCGGGCTCGACACGGACAAAGCGGGCAGCCGAAGCCGAAGGCCTGGACGAGATTTTTCGAGCGGCAGGTTTCGAGTGGATGGAGTCGGGCTGCTCATTGTGCTTTTATGCCGGCGAAGTTGGCTTTTCCAGGGGTGATCGCGTCATTTCGAGCACCAATCGCAATTTTGAAGGCCGCCAGGGTCCCGGCGTAAGAACCCATCTTGCCAGTCCCGAAACCGTGGCGGCGTCGGCAATAGCGGGGCGTATTGTATCGGCCCATGCACTGCAAAAGGATTGACCGCTTGAAACGCATTTCCCGTATCGCCGGTACCGCAGTTTGCTTGCTGCGCGACAACATTGACACGGATTCAATTATTCCGTCGCGCGAAATCAGGTCTGTATCAAAGTCCGGGTTAGGGCCAGGCCTGTTCGCGGACTGGCGTTATAAAGACAATGAAAAGCAAGAACTCAACCCGGACTTTATCCTGAACGCGCCCAGATACCGCGGTGCTCGAATTCTGTTCGCCGGCAGCAATTTTGGATGCGGATCAAGTCGCGAGCACGCTGTGTGGGCCCTGCAGGACAACGGTTTCGACGCGGTCGTCGCACCGTCATTTGGACGCATATTCTATGATAACTGCATATGCAACGGGCTACTGCCGGTGACGCTTCAAGCGTCATCGATACGGAAGATCGCAAAGCAGATAGCGCGGTCCAGCGCAGCGCCGTCTGTGCGGATCGATTTGCCACGGCAAATCGTGACCGGCCCGGACGGGGGCATTTACCCCTTCGAGTTTTCGGCGGCGCACAAGGAAACACTCTCAAGCGGTCTGGATCCGATAGGCGTGACAGAAAAGTACCTTGCCGATATCTCTGACTTTCGAGAAAGAGACAAGGCCGAGCGACCCTGGGCGTACTTGTGATGAATTAGTCCGGGTAGCCCAGTGGCAACCCAGCGTTGGGCACCATTCCAAACAATTCCTCATTGGGTAACGCAGAACAGATTATTTCCCGAACCGCCAGGAGCGCCTCAAGATTGATTCCTGTATGAATCCCCATGGATTCCAACATGAATACAAGATCCTCCGTGACAATATTTCCCGAGGCGCCAGGTGCGAATGGACACCCGCCCAATCCGCCCAACGACGAATCAAGGGTTTTGATTCCGGCCTCCAGTCCTGCCGCGGCATTGGCCAGGCCCAGACCGCGAGTATTGTGCAGGTGTAGCGACTGAAGATTGTCGTTGCCGACCTCGGACTTTACACGACGCACAAGATGGCTGACCTGGCGTGGGTTTGCATAACCCGAGGTATCGGACAGGCCGACTTCGTCGCAGCCAGCCTCCATCAGCAGGCCGGCAATTCGGACTACCTGGTCTTCCGCCACGGGGCCTTCAAAACTGCAACCGAACGCAGTGGCTAATCCCGCTTCGATCCTGGGTCGCGAGTTTTCGGGCAGCGAGCTGACTTCGGCCATTATCTCGCCGACCTCTGCAATCATTTGTTCAATCGTCTTGCGAAGGTTTGCCTGGCTGTGTTGCTCACTGACCGAAACCGGAATTGAAATCTTGTGGACACCGGCGCGAACCGCGTCTTGCAGACCCCTGAGGTTGGGTACCAGTACGGCCACGCACAAATCGGGAATGGTCAGGGCATGGGCAACGAGCTCGGCAGTGTCTGCCAGTTGTGGTAACAATTTTCGGGGAACAAATGAACCGACCTCAATCTCCGACACGCCCGCCGCAGCCTCGGCTGAAATCCACAACTTCTTAGCCTCGGTCGGCATGACCGTCGCGATACTTTGCAAACCGTCTCGAGGGCCCACTTCGCTGATTTCTACTCTTTCCGTCATTGTTTTGCCCGGGCTGCGTCGAAGAACCGCCCGTTTCTCCGCAATTCACGAGGCAGGCTCAAGTGGTTCACTAAGTTGTCCTAATGATATACTAACAGAAGGTTTTGCTCGAACCTCAAGCCCCAGTTTGGAGAGTCGTCCCCGGTGAACGAGAACAATCAGCTTCCCCTCGCAAATACGACGGTTATCGAGTTCTCACATATGGTGATGGGGCCCGCAGTTGGCGTTGTGCTGGCCGACCTTGGTGCCGACGTCTGCAAGGTCGAACCCCCGTCAGGAGATCATACGCGCAATTTACCAGGCTCCGGTGCCGGGTACTTCCCGATGTACAACAGGAACAAGACAAGCGTTGCGATTGACCTGAAGTCTCCCGAAGGCCTTGATCTCGCGAAGAAGATGATTGCGTCTGCTGATGTGCTCATTGAGAATTTTCGTCCCGGCGCGATGACGAAACTGGGCCTGGGATACGAAGACCTGAAGTCATCGAATCCGGGTTTGATCTATTGCTCGGAGAAAGGCTTTCTGGACGGCCCCTACGAGGAGCGGACGGCGCTGGATGAGGTGGCCCAGATGATGGGGGGGCTGGCCTATATGACCGGCCCGCCTGGCCGGCCGTTGCGTGCAGGTGCCTCGGTAATTGATGTCATGGGCGGACTGTTCGGTGTCATTGGCATACTCGCGGCGTTGCAGGAGCGACACAGAACAGGATGTGGGCAGCATATCAAGAGCAGCCTGTTTGAGAGCGCTGCGTTTCTCGTGGGTCAGCACATGGCGCAAAGCGTCGAAACCGGCGATCCAGTGTTACCCATGCCCGTAAGAACATCAGCGTGGGCGATATACGATGTATTCGAAACACGTGGCGAAGGTCAGGTATTCGTCGGAGTGGTCTCCGATGCTCAATGGATTCGATTCTGCGATGCCATGGGTCTGGAACGACTATTGAATGACCAGCGTTTGCTGACGAACAATGATCGTGTCGCACATAAAGAGGAAATTATGCCCGAGGTCCGCGCGGCGATAAGGAGATTTGGCAGCGGCGAACTAATGAAGATCCTGGAAAAGGAAGGGCTGCCGTTCGCACCGATTGCCAGGCCGGAGGACCTTTTCGACGACCGCCATCTGAATGCCTCGGGTGGACTGCTCGACATCGAATTTCCTGGGGGACAAAAACGGGCGCGCCTGCCCGCGTTGCCTTTGCAAATGGGAGGACGGCGCTTCGGTGTTCGTCATCAACCACCGCTCGCGGGCCAACATAGTGTGGCCGCACTCAAAAAACTTGGATTTTCGGAGGACCGAATTCGGAGTTTCATCGAGAACGAGATCGTCTTTTCAAATTCAGCTGAACCCGAATAACGATACCGCCGCACGGTTACTCGCGGTCCGCAGAGGCGCTATTTGCTAACCGCCCAGTGATTCACGCTCTTGGCTTTCACGCGAGACAGGTTGAGGTTCAGTTGGTAGAGGTCCGGCCGGTAGTGCACAACGATATGCTCTACGGCACGATCGTTGGCGTCGAAAACGATGCGGGTTACCTTGAGCAAAGCGGAGCCGATATTCACTCCCAGTGCCGGCCCAATCGTGCTGTCGGCCAGCGTTGCGCTTAGAGCTTGCCTGGCATGGCTGATCTTGTGGCCCGCGCGTTCGATCAACGTAAGCATGGGATGTTCTTTCATGTTTTTTTCGCTGAATTTTCGACCGATATCTTCCGGGATATGCGTAATCGCGTAGGAAAAGGCCAGTTTGGTTTTTCTCCTGACCCGGACCGCGCGTTGCACAATATCGTCGAAGTGAACATCGAGCGCCTCGGCAACCAATGGTCCGGCACGGACATAGGCGAAATCCAGTAGTTCGACATCGGTCTCCAGAGCCATGGCGAGCAGATTTTCCATCAGCCCCGGGGCGTCGCCGGTCACGGATGACAAGGACGGCCTGGAAATCACGATGGTCCCGCGACCGCGTCGTCTGTTTACGAGTCCGTCGGCCGCAAGTTTGTCCAACGCTTTTCGTGCCGTGATTCGCGATACACCGAATGATTTTTCGATTTCATGCTCACTCGGAACCCGGGAACCCAGGGCGTAAGTACCGGAAACGATCTTGTCCAGCAAGATGAGGTAGATTTGATGGTACAGGGGCGTCGGTAAATCAACGTCGACGGCCAGTTGTGTGACCGCACCGATGTTGGACGTGGAGCGCGCATTGCCAGCCATAAAGAACCCGTGCCTTTGTAATCAGCTTGATGCCGCGAAACACTCGCAAGTAGGTTGTCTGATTGTTATAATAACATAACATCTAATTTCCCGGTACCAGCGCGCGAAAAGTAAGCTGCGCAGATCGCCGAACGAACAATAGTAAGGATCTTCGATGAAATACGATTTGATCATCGGAAATGCCCGTGTCGTGCGGGCAGAAACCAGGGATGTAGAGCATCTGGATATTGGTATCCGCGACGGAAAGATAGTGGCGCTGCACGAAACGATCGCCGCAGCACAAGGCAAGAGTTTCTTCGACGCCGAGCAGAAACTTGCGTTTCCGGGTTTGATCGACGCGCATATGCACACCGGCATCTATAACCCTTTGGAAGAAGATGCGATAAGCGAAAGCCGGGCCGCGGCCATGGGTGGCGTTACATCCTCTATTAACTATATGCGAACCGGCCAATACTATTTGAACAAGTGCGGGCCTTACCGTGAGTTCTTTCCTGACGTCCTGAAAAAGTCTGACGGACGCTTTTACGTCGACTACGCTTATCATCTGGCGCCCATGATGAAAGAGCATATTGAGGAAATACCGCTTCTCATCAAGGATTTCGGCGTCACGTCATTCAAGATATTCATGTTCTATGGCGCGCACGGATTGCACGGTCGCTCCGACGACCAGGAGTCTTTCCTCATGACGCCCCCTGGTGAGAAATACGATCTGGCACATTTCGAGTTTGTAATGCGCGAAGTGTCCAGATGCATCAAGGCATTTCCGGACGTCGGTCAATATACGTCGTTGAGCCTGCATTGTGAGACGGCCGAGATAATGGCGGCCTATACAAAAATAGTCGAAGAAGATGGCAAGCTGACAGGACTACGGGCCTATCATGAATCGCGCCCGCCGCATTCGGAGGGGCTTGCCATCGCAATTGCTGCCTATCTCGCACACGAGACGGACTGCTGCAACATAAACCTGTTACATCTTTCATCGCGCAAAGCCCTGGATGCGGCGGAGCGCATGGCGGGCGCTTTCCCACACATCAACTTCGCTCGAGAAGTAACGATTGGACACTTGCTGCTGGATGTAGACGCTCCCTGTGGCACACACGCCAAGGTCAATCCCCCTATTCGCCCGCGTGAGGATGTTGAAGCGCTATGGGACGCCGTCAAGGATGGTCGAATCGACTGGGTCGTATCGGACCACGCATGTTGCCGCGAGGAGATGAAGGTCGATCAGCAGCAACCGGACAAGATATTTCTTGCCAAATCCGGTTTCGGTGGAACTGAGTACCTTCTGTCCGGCCTGCTCAGCGAAGGTTCCCGGCGTGGCATCAGCCTCAGCCGTATTGCCGAGCTTGTGTGCTGGAATCCATCCAGGCGATTCGGATTGCCAGGCAAGGGAGATATTGCGCCGGGATTCGACGCCGATATTGTTCTGGTAGATCCTGACAAACGCTTCATTGTGTCAGCGCAAGAGTCCGAATCGAGCCAGGGGTACTCTCCCCTGGAAGGGCAAGAACTAACCGGCAAGGTCGAACAAACCTTTCTTCGCGGAACCCTGATTTTCGATAACGGCGATGTCGTTGGTGAGCCGGGCGGCAAGTATCTGAGCCGGCCTTACTCCGGGTAGGGAAATGCGGCCAGGGAAATGCGGCTAGGGAAATGACGAGATCCAGCGATTGTGCCAGTCCCTTATCGAAGACTCCTGACCAGAGCCGCCGTGATTTTCTAAAACGATTGGTCGCATCCAGTACACTTTTGACGTTGAATTATTCGTCCGTCGTTTTTGCGACCACAACACCGTCAACTGAAAAGGTCTACCGAAACTTCGAGGATCTGTATCGAGAAAAGTGGCAATGGGATCGTGTCGTACACGGCACGCATGGCACGAACTGCGCCGGCAATTGTGCATTCGATGTCTTTGTGAAAAACGGCATTGTCTGGCGCGAGGAACAGCAGGGTGTCTACGGAGCTTCCGGCGACGCGCCGGACTATGGTCCCCGCGGCTGCCAGAAAGGTTTGCGGCATGCCAGGTATATGTACGGTCCACAACGTGTTCTGTACCCGATGAAGTCTGTCGGTGAGCGAGGCAACGGAAAATGGCAGCGAATAAGCTGGACACAGGCGACCACGGAGATCGCTGATAAATTTCTCGATCTCGTCGTCGAGTACGGACCGGAATGTATCTCTTATGGAAGCGGAACCCAGATGGCCCTCAAGCGGGGATCGTTTGCCGGATTGGCCCGTTTCGCGAATATCACCGGCGTTACAGTTCCCGAATTCTTGTCCGGAGTAGGCGATTTGCCCAGCGGCGTACACATGACCCTTGGGCAAATACACACCAGCGATACCATGGCGGCAGTCTATAAATCGCGCTGTGTCCTGGTCTGGATGTGCAACCCGGCTGTCACGCGTATTCCGGATGCGCATTTCTTCTGGGACGCGAAGTACAACGGCACCGAAGTCATTGCCATCTCGCCTGAATTCACTCCAACCGCGATGCACTCGAGTCTCTGGGTGAACCCGAGGCCGGGTACCGATACGGCGCTCGCCATGGCCATGGTGCATGTAATTCTTGACGAAGGACTGTACAAGGCCGATTACATCAAAGAGCAAAGTGACCTGCCGTTGTTAGTGCGTCTGGACAACAAACGCCTCTTGCGGCCCGGCGATCATGCCCGGGAAAACAGCGCTGCCAGCGACGTAGACGGTTTTTTCGTTTGGGACGAAGCCACTGGTACGGTCGTAATGGCCCCTGGTTCAGGCTCGCGCGACGGTGCACCGGCAACGCTGAAGCTCGGTGCAATACGGCCAGCGCTGGAGGGGCGCTGGCGCATAGACGGAATTGACGGTGACGTCGAAGTTACGACGGTTTTCGAACTGTTGAAGCAACGTGCTGCCAAACACTCGCCGGAATTGATGTCCGGAATCACAGGTGTCAGTCCAAACATCATACGAAAGGTTGCACGTGCTTTTGCCGCTGCTGAACCAGCGATGATCTTTTCCGGCTACGCCGCCTGCAAATGGTTACATGGGGATATTCTGCAACGATCGATGCTGCTGCTGCTGTCGCTGACCGGCAATATCGGGCGCGAGGGCGGAGGATTGCAGATCGGTAATTCGGCGAAGACTCAAACGATGGCCTTTGCGTTTGACGGTGTTGGTCCGGCGTTTCGCGGTATTTCCGGTACCACCTGGGACTACGATCACGGGGATATGAAGGGCTTGAACAAGGCGATCTATGGCGAGGAGCTTGCAAACGAGTTTGATCAGCATTATCAGCAGAGCATCCGTAGAGGATGGTTCCCGAGTCACAGTGCCAAAGGCTGGAAGATGGGGTTTTTCGCCGGCAATAATGGAGCGAACTGGCGTGCATCGGGTAAGCGCTGGAGAAAAAACGCTTTCGAAGAGCTCGAGACGATTGTTGCACTGGTGCCGGACGCAGGCGTTACATCCCACTATGCAGACTACGTGTTGCCGATAGCGCATCACTACGAACGCGCCGATATGATGCTGCAATCAAGGACTCCCTACGTACAGGTGCTTGATGCGGCGGTCCCTCCGTTGGGTGAATCCGTTGATGATTGGGAAGCAAACCGGCGGTTGGCAGAGGCGATCAGCCGCAGGGCGAAGGAGCGTGGCATCGGCGTCATCGAAGATCACGTCAATGGCAGGCGAGTGCCGAGGGATTACACGCGTTGCCTGGAACTATATACGATGGAGGGAAAGGTCAGGAGCGTCAAAGATGTGTGTCAGTATATTATCGATACGACGCCGGGCATCCCGAAAGTGTCTTTTGCCGAGCTTGCGGCGAGGGGCACTATCCGCGTTGATGGATCAGACAGGACGACGTGGGACGATACGGAAACCACTTACCATTCTGAAACATTTGCGAGCGTGCGCGACAAAGTCCCTTATCAAACTCTGACAGGTCGCCAGAGTTTCTATATTGACCATGAATGGTTCCTAAAATTTGACGAGCAACTTCCCGTACACAAACGGCCACTGGAAAACAAGGGTTATCCGTTACGAATGATGATGGGGCACGCGCGCCATGGCATCCACAGCATGTGGCGGGACGACTCGTTTCTGTTGAGCTTGCAGCGAGGCGAACCGGACATTTACATCAATCCTGATGATGCTGCGGAACGCGGTGTGGCAGACGGCGATATTGTCCGTGTATTCAACGATGCTGGCGAGTTCTTCGTTATGGCGCACCTCAGTGCCGGAATTCAGCCGTCTATGCTATTCATGTATCACGGTTGGGATCCAATGATGTTCCGGAAGCGTCAGAATTTTGGTGCGGTTATTTCAACGGCGGGCCTGATAAAACCGACGAGTATGGCAGGAGGGTACGGACATATCGGTTACCAGCCAGTCAAGTTTTCTCCAAATCAAACGTACAAGGATTTTACTTGCGAGTTTGAAAAGGCACCGGGAGAAACAATCGCAGATGAGCTGACATGAGGCCGACAACCCGGACAGGCTCGACACCGCTGAATCCTGGGCGATCTGTTCGGGACCGCGATGCAAACCTCACCGGGGCGATCAGGTGCAGGGCGTATGGTCTGTATTCAGCCCTGTTGGCATCGCCCCATGAATTCGATTTTGAAGAGCAGTTTCATGGTACCGACGACATACTTGTAACGCAGCCGTATGGTATTGATCTAAATGCGATAATTGGCTCGTATCTGGAATGCACGCGGGCTCAGCGAAGGCTTGAGTACAGTGAACTTTTTGAGGTGGGAGACAAGGCTCCACCGGTTCCCGTTCGTGAGCAGCAACAATTCGGTAGCTTGGCGGATATTCGAGAAGATTTGTTGCGGTTCTATCAATTTTTCGAATACACACTACATCAGCGCAACGCCTGGGCGCCTGACCACATATCGGTTCTGCTCGAGTTCTG
>CAYLTW010000001.1:0-46267 GCA_964386735.1 uncultured Woeseiaceae bacterium | reverse complement strand
TACATCAGCGCAACGCCTGGGCGCCTGACCACATATCGGTTCTGCTCGAGTTCTGCGCTTTGCTCTGCTATTTCGAAAGCACCGTTAGTGGAGAGCGCCTGTCCTATCAACTGGCACAACTGGACTTCGTGTCACGCCACCTGGTTTCCTGGACGCCGGTATTTGCGCAGCGCGTCGACAGTGTTTCGCCCAAGTCAATATATGCGCGCGTTGCAGGATCACTTAGTGAGTTTCTCACAAGCGACTACCGTTGGCAGGCCAGCACGGTTATTGCGACTAATAGGAAGAGCGACCGTGGCTAAGCAGGTAGCAATGGTTATCGACTTGAACAAATGTATTGGCTGCCATACCTGCACTACAGCCTGCAAGTCATTGTGGACAGATGAGCCCGGTCAGGAATACATGCTGTGGCATAACGTTGAGACAAAACCGGGCCCCGGTTATCCGCAGCACTGGGAGGAAAGCGGTGGTGGCTGGGAAAAAGGCAAGTTGAAACAGGGACAACGCATGTCCAAAGAAAGCCATGGCACAGAATGTTCAGTCAATCACGAGGCGGTGTTCTTCGACGGCAGTCAAACACGGCTTCAGCAAGACCAGAAAATGAAGGTGGGTTCCAATTGGGACGAAGACTCCAGTTCTGGTGAATATCCAAACAACTACCACTTCTATTTACCGCGACTTTGCAATCACTGTACTAAGCCTGCTTGCCTGGAGGCGTGCCCGATTCGTGCTATTTACAAACGCGAAGAAGATGGCGTTGTGCTGATTGATCAGGACAAGTGCAAGGGAATCAGGGCATGCAATTCAGCGTGCCCTTACAAGAAAATTTATTTCAACTACGTCACGGGAAAGTCGCAGAAGTGCATATTTTGTTTTCCCCGCCTGGAAAAAGGCGAGGCTCCCGCGTGTGCCAGCCAGTGCCCGGGGAAGTTGCGATTTGTCGGATTCCTGGAAGACGAGGACGGCCCCATCCATCAACTGGTCTACGAGTGGAAGGTCGCCTTGCCCCTGCATCCGGAGTACGGAACAGAGCCGAACGTTTTCTATGTTCCGCCTGTCCTGCCGCCGACATTCGACGCTGATGGTGAGCTTTCGGAAGAATCCAGAATCCCGATGGAATATCTCCGCCAGCTATTCGGGGAGGAAGTTGACGGGGCTTTGGTGACGCTGCATTTTGAGATGGAAAACCGCAAAGAGGGCAAGTCATCTAAATTGATGGATCTTCTTATAGCGAAAGACTGGAAGTCGATGTTTAACATTCCTGATGTACGGCTTGAGCAATCACATCAGCGTGAGCTGTGAAGAGAGACAACTAAGCAGGTGCTATGTAATGAATTTTCAAAACAGGGTTAGCTTATGAACAACAAATTCCTGAAGACCATCATGTCAGTTACGTCCGTTTTGATAACAGGTGGGTCGATGAACGGTTGCGAAGCGACAGGTAATGAGGCTGGTTCCGAATTCAGCGATTGCGAGGGTTGCCCGATCATGGTCGTGGTGCCGGCTGGCCGCTTTCAAATGGGATCCCCTGAAGGTGAGGAAGGGCGGACTGAAGAACCTGTTCACGAGGTCAAAATTGATTATGCTTTCGCCGCAGGAAAATTCGAAGTTACATTTGGCGAGTTCAGTACATTTGCACAGGAGACAGGTCACACGCCCGCGAAAAATTGCGTCGTGTGGACCGGCGAATGGGAGGCTCTCGAGGATACCAGTTGGCGTAATCCGGGTTTTGGACGCGCACCCCTCGATAATGAGCCCGTGAGTTGCATCAGCTGGCACGATGCAAAAGCCTACGTCGCCTGGCTGTCTGCCAGGACCGGAAAACCGTATCGACTCCTTTCTGAAGCAGAATGGGAATACGCTGCACGTGCAGGTACGACGACCCGGTTTTACTGGGGCGATAGTACTGACGGGATATGCAAGCATATCAATCTGTTTGATAAATCGGGCAAGCAAGAGTCAAACTTCGTGTGGGAGCCAGCTGATTGTGACGACGGTTACCCTTTTACGTCGCCGGTCGGAAGTTATCCGCCGAACCCGTTTGGACTGCATGACATTATTGGCAACGTGTGGGAGTGGACTGAGGACTGCTATACCATGCCATATCCACCCGATCTGGCCGATGGCAGAAGCTATCAGGCGGAAGCGGAGTGCGAACGCCGCAGTATCCGGGGCGGTAGCTGGATTACGCGCTCTTCACGCCAGCGTGCTGCTTTTCGAGGCCGCGATCCGGAGCCGGTCATGTTTACTCCATTCGGTTTCAGGGTGGCGCGGGACTTGTGAACGGCGAGAATTGAGAACAAGGCAATGATTGAACTAAAGATCAATGGCGAGACTCGGACACTCGACGTAGACCCGGCGACACCGCTTCTATGGGCGATCCGGGAGCAGACCGGATTAACTGGCACCAAGTTTGGCTGCGGTATTGCTCAATGCGGCGCTTGTACCATGCATTTGAATGGCGAGCCAATTCGTTCTTGCGTTACCCCGGTGAAGGCCGCTGCTGGCCAGGAAATTACCACGATCGAAGGTATCACTGGCAGTGACGGTAAGTTGCATCCGGTTCAGACGGCGTGGATAAGTGAGCAGGTGCCGCAATGTGGCTACTGCCAATCGGGCCAGATCATGGCTGCAGTTGCCTTGTTGAACAAAAATAACACACCAAGCAATCGCGATATCGATGACGCAATGAGCGGCATCATTTGCCGTTGCGGGACATATGGACGTATTCGCAAAGGTATCAAGGTCGCGGCGCTGGCTTTGCAGGCCAATGCGGAGGGTCCTGACAATGGGTAAGTGGAGCAGGCGCGCATTCATTTCCACCGGCGTACTCGCCGGCGGCGCAGTGGTTTTCGGTGTCGCGATTCGGCGTGGCAATCCCGTGGGCAAGGTCGCGTCATTTATGGCAGGCGAAGACGAAACCATGCTGAATGTGTGGCTGAAAATTTCCGCGGATAACTCGATTACCGTAATCGCCCCACACGCTGAGATGGGCCAGGGTGCACATACAACGCTCGCGATGATGCTTGCGGATGAACTCGATGCTGACTGGGATCTGGTAAAGATGGTTGAAGCCCCCGCACACGAGGAATACGCAAACTATGCACTTAAAAGGGGATATTCGGCCGGCGATATCGAGTTTCCGGCGTTTCTTATTGATACCGTCAACGGCCATTTCCTGAACAAAGCCAAAGCCACCAGCAGCCAGGTTACGGGGGGCAGCACGTCGGTGCGCTATACCGGAGAGCTTGCAATGCGTGTCGCAGGCGCCAGCGCCAAAGCGGTATTGTTGCAGGCGGCCGCGGACGCCTGGGATGTCGAGGTAGGCGCATTGAGGGCTGAAAAAAGCCACATATTGAACGATGCAACAGGTCGGCGAGCACCGTTTTCGGATTTCACGGCAGACGCCGCAGAACTGTCGCAGTCACCGGTGCCACGACTAAAATCGCCCGATCAATTTACGATCATGGGTACGTCCGTCGCGCGACTGGATACGCCGGCCAAAGTGGACGGAAGCGCCTGTTTCGGTATCGATATTGCGCTGCCCGAAATGAAATACGCGGCGGTAAAAGCCGCCCCGGTGTTCGGCTCCAGCGTGGTCGAGTTCAATTCAGGCGCTGTGCAGAACATGCCGGGCGTCCAAAAGGTAATCAACCAGGGCAATGCTGTCGCCATCGTCGCGGATGGCTATTGGCAGGCCCAACAGGCCATCGATCGCCTGGATATCAAGTGGAGTCAAAGTGGCGATGAGATGCGTGAGCAAAGCGATATTTTCAGGCAGTTCGCAGATGACCTGGATGCGGCAAACGGAAATGACAGTTTCCAGCCCGATGTTGAGATCGGTGATACGGCTGGGGCATTCGCCAATGCCAAACGAGTCGTCGACGCAGAATATCGGGTACCTTATTTAGCGCATGCCACGATGGAACCGATGAACTGCACTGCCTGGATTCACGATGGTCAGTGCGAACTCTGGCTCGGTACGCAGAATCCGCTGGGATTCTCGGCACGCGTCGCCAGGGCTATCGGTTTCGATCCTGAGCAGGTGATTGTGCACAACCAGTATCTTGGCGGTGGTTTTGGCCGTCGTTCATTTTCGGATTATGCAGAGCAGGCGGCACGAATCGCCCTCGAGGTTCCCTATCCGGTGAAGATGATCTGGTCGCGCGAAGAAGACATGCGGCATGATCACTACAGGCAAGCAAGTATCAGCCGCTTTTCCGCCGCGTTGAATGCGGCCGGGAAACCAATCGCCTGGCGCAATGAATATGTGGACAAGCATGTCTCTGTAGAGGCATCGCATATTCCCTATGCAATCGACAATCAGCTCATTCGCTACATCAAAAGCAGGACACATGTGCCTTGGGGATACTGGCGCAGCGTGGATCATTCGCTACAGGCTTTCTTTTCCGAGTCCTTCATTGACGAACTGGCAATCATGGCAGGGAAGGACCCGTTCGAATATCGTAGCGAGCTGTTGGCCGACAAGCCGAGATTCCTGGCGGTACTTGAGCGCGTCGCTGAAGAATCTGCGTGGGGTGCGCCGCTGCCGGAGGGCTACGGCCGGGGAATCGCCATTCGCCGTTGCTTTGGCACAATCGTCGCGCAGGTGGTTGAAGCCGAGATTCGAGACGGCAAGGTCCGGGCTCATCGTGTCGTTTGTGTGGTTGATGCCGGTTTCGCGATGCATCCGGATGGTGTGAAAGCGCAAATGGAAAGCGGCATAATCTATGGGCTAACTGCCGCTCTGTATGGCGATATCTCGATTCATCGCGGCGCGGTGACGCAAAGCAATTTTCACGACTACCAAATGCTGCGCATGAATGAGACGCCGGAAATCGAAACGCACATCATCAACGGTGGGGGACGGACGGGTGGAGTCGGCGAAACCGGAACGCCAGCAGTAGCACCTGCGCTGGCCAACGCAATATTTGATGCAACCGGTAGACGAATTCGTGAGCTGCCGATCAAAAACTTCGATCTCTCATAGTCGAAACACCGTTCCTGAAACGTAGAACAATACTGACGCAAGCAGGAGAATTGCAATGCTCGGTCTTATGCAAAGCGACCCTATCAATCTTGTATCGATTCTTGTTCATGCTGGCCGATGGCATGGAGAGCAAGAGCTTGTCACCAATACTATAGAGGGCGGAATTCACCGCCAGACTTATGCAGATACGCTCGATCGAGCGATAAGGCTTGCGTCGAGCCTGTCATCGTACGGGATTCAACAGGGGGACAGAATCGGAACACTGGGCTGGAATACGTATCGCCATCTTGAGGCGTGGTACGCGATATCGGGGCAAGGTGCCATTTGCCACACGGTAAACCCGAAGCTCTTTCCAGATCAGATCGAGTTCATTGTCAACCATGCTGAAGACAAGCTGCTATTTGTTGATCTGACATTCGTCGACCTGGTGACCGAACTGTTGCCGAAGTTACCGTGCGTGGAAGGCGTGATTGTGATGACGGACGAAAAGCATATGCCCGACATGTCCGCGTTTTCCGTAGAGGCCTTCTGTTACGAGACTTTTCTCTCGGGCGCTGGTGAATCCTTCGACTGGCCAGTTCTGGACGACAACGCGGGTTCCTCACTTTGCTATACGTCTGGTACAACCGGCGAACCAAAAGGCGTGCTGTACTCGCATCGCGGTAATCTGCTGCATGCGTATGCTGTTTGCAGTACAGACGTGTTCGGTCTCTCGTCCAACGACACGATTCTCATGGTCGTGCCGATGTTCCACGCAAACTCCTGGGGGCTTGCCTATGCCGCCCCGATGGTCGGGGCGAAGTTGATTTTGCCCGGACCTCACCTGGATGGCGCCAGTATTCAAAAACTCATCGACGATGAAAAAGTGTCCAAGGCTGCTGCTGTACCTACGATCTGGAGCATGTTGATTGCACACCTCAATAAGTCGGGTGAGGGCGTCGACACTCTCAGGGAGGTCGTAATTGGTGGAGCCGCAGTTCCACGTCACATGATCGAGGAATTCGACAAGAAATACGGCGTCAACGTAATTCACGCCTGGGGCATGACCGAAATGAGTCCGGTAGGGACGGTCAATCGCGGCAAGCCGTTTATGAAAAATCTCAATGACGAGGAAAACCTCGGTGTCAGGTGCAAACAAGGGCGAGTGCCGTACGGTGTGGATATGAAGATTGTTGATGTCGATGGGAAGATGCTGCCTCACGATGGCGAATCCTTTGGCGAATTGATGGTCCGCGGTCCGTGGACCATCGCCAATTACTACAAGTCGACGAAATCAATCCTGGAAGACGGATGGTTTGACACCGGAGATATTGCGACAATCGACCAAAACGGTTACATGCAGATAACGGATCGTTCAAAGGACGTCATCAAATCGGGCGGTGAGTGGATCAGCTCCGTCGAACTCGAAAACGCTGCGATGAGCCTTCCGGGAGTCGCGATAGCAGCATGTATAGGTGCCACGCATCCGAAGTGGGGTGAAAGACCCGTTCTGTTGGTGAAAGCGGCCGACGCAGAGCCGCCCTCGGAAGTAGAAATTCTGCAACACCTGGCCCAATCATTCGCCAAGTGGCAATTGCCGGATGCGGTCGTTTATGTCGACGAAATTCCGCTTACCGCGACGGGAAAAATCGACAAAAAGCCGCTGCGAGCAGCCTATGGTGGGTATCTCCTCGCGGACGAGCCGGGGGCAGGGCGAGAAAAGGGGTCAGAGTAAAAACTCTGCGCTGTCTGCGGACAGCGCAGAGTTTTTACTCTGACCCCTTTTATTCATTGTCAGGGAGCTTGAAAATAGGCTTCGTAAGTTAGATATGCCCCGATAAGCGCCCAAACGGCGCCGGCAACCCGCGTCATGGTGGGGCGGTCCATCATCGCGCTACCGATGGTGTCCACTACAGTTGGCAACGCCATTCGGGCGGCCCCGCCGATTATCATCGCCCAGCCAAACAAAGTGATAATAACCGGCCAATCCGCGATCCAGATATTGTGACTGTTCGTGATAGCCAGGCCACCAACCATGGCCAGTACTCCAGTAATGTAGATCAAAGCACGATTCTTCAGGAATTGACGAGCGACTTCTTGCATGTCTCCAGGAAATGCCATCATAGGGACGGCCGCTACTAACAGAACCGGGCCGAGTAGTTTCGCGATCCAAACCGACGTTTCCAACATTTCTCTCCTGCTCGCGCTGCGCAACACCGACTATATCAGCCTAGGTCAGGAGAAAAGGGGTCAGAGTAAAAACTCAGCGCTGCCGGTAGACAGCGCTGAGTTTTTACTCTGACCCCATCTTTGCTGACCCCATCTATGGTGGGATCCCTGCCCTGACAACCAGTCCTGACGATGCCCTCCGGGCCGGCATGGCAGTGGGCGCAGAGGTCGCCGTGTGGATGGAAGGTCATGACGCCACCGCTTCCCGGTTCGATTCGCTGTGCGCGTCGTAAAATTCCCGGAGCAGCTTCGTTGCCCAGTATGGCTGGTGTCCGGGCGACTCCCGCAACAACGCAAACTGCGCCAGTTTGTATCCCGCCTGTGCGTTGGCATAGTGCCCCGCTGATTCGTTCAACTGCCAAATCATTGTCGCGAAATACAAAGCAGCGTACAGAAAGTCAGGTGCGCCATTTTGAGTTATCAGGTCCGTAGTCGACGAAGCAGGGACACTGGTCTTCGCCATTGCGTTCAGATAGCCAGCCTCGTCTTGCGAGATCGCACTGTTTTTTGCGGCTTTGCGAATTATGTTGGCAATTTGCCAGTTGTACCGTAGTGATCCGATCGTCATGTTTGCCTCCGACAGGGTCGCTGCGACCCGGCTTTGGGAGCCGTTACAATAGGGATTTGCCCGATCCGGGTATTGTCGAATTGCCGCAATGTCTGGTCATTTCGCGCCAGCCGTCATGTGAAGTGACGAGAGCGGGTCCGATGGCCGGTAATTCAGTAAACTGTCCCCTATATTCCCCAACGGGAGCATATCGATGACCTGGATTCACACTATTTCGTACGACGACTCCTCGGGCGAACTCAGGCAGCTGTACGACCGTGTCAAGGGACCCGATAACAACGTGGACAATGTCATGTTGGCGCACAGTTTGCGCCTGCATTCGATGCAGGGTCACATGACCCTGTACAAATACGTCCTGCATCATTCACGTAACACCTTGCCGAAGACATATCTTGAGGCGATCGGCGTGTACGTGAGTTCGCTGAATAATTGCGACTACTGTGTCGAACATCACTTTGCCGGTATGACGCGATTGCTCGACGACACTGCGCGCGCCGAATCGATACGGGAAGCATTGCAGAAGCGGAGGCCGCAAGATGTCTTCGATGGAGCTGAACTGGCCGGGCTCAATTACGCGAGTAAGCTGACCCTCAGGGCAAGCCAGGTGACAGAGGCCGATATCGAGACGATGCGACAAGCTGGTCTTGACGACGGCCAGATCCTCGAGATCAATCAAGTGACTGCGTATTTTAACTATGCGAACAGGACGGTGCTTGGCTTGGGTGTCAATACGAGTGGTGACGTGATTGGTTTGTCGCCCGGAGACTCAAGCGATCCTGAAAACTGGTCACATGACTAACGTCGAATTTAAAGCACGCGAAATTACTGGCTACGTTAAGTTCCTGCTCGCGTTGTTCGTACTCTCCGCGCCGGCGACTTCAGCGGCGTCTGACGATGCGGCAGATGAACAGGACGACAGGCGCTGCATAAATTCGCGGGCAATCCGGCGTACCGACGTGCTCGACGATGTCAACATCGTTTTCTATTTGCAGGGGCGCAAGATTTATCTCAATGCCATGCGCGCGCCATGTCCGGGACTTTCCCGCGACCGACGGTTTTCCTACGGATCATATACACGGAGCTTATGCGAGTTCGACAAGATCAATGTTTTGACGGACAGCGGTTTCGGTATGATTGAGGGAAGAACCTGCAAGCTCGGCCGTTTTCGACTCGTTACGAAAGAAGACGTCGAGTACATCTACGAGCAACGAGATAGATTGCCGGAACCCGAACGCGTGGAGGCACCACCTATCCAGGAGCTGGGTCCCGACGATGCTGAGGACGTTGATCCTCAGAATTGAAAACATGCGGGAACTCTTCAGCACAAGAATCACAACAATTTTGACCATGATCGGCGTTGCCGTCGGCCTCGGCAACGTCTGGCGTTTTCCGTACATGATGGGGCAGTATGGCGGAAGCGCCTTCCTTGTCGTCTACATCGTTTTCGTTCTTCTTATCGCAATTCCGGCCGTAACGGCCGAATGGTCTCTTGGGCGATTCGCACGACAGGGTCCAATCGGTGCAATGGAAGTCGCGTTCGGTCCATTCGGCCGATGGATAGGCTACCTGCTTGTTCTGACGGTGCTGATCGCAAACTCTTACTACGTCGTCGTCGTCGGAAATGTCGCTTTCTCGGCATTTTTCGCTATCTTCACGGGTTTTACGCCCGAAACCATTCCTTTATATGAGGCAAAGCTGAGCAACGGTTCATTGCAGGCCGTTTGCGCGTTGCTCGTTGTCTTCGCGGCGTTATGGGTCGTGCGTCGCGGCATAGGCAGGGGTATTGAACGCGTCAGCAAATTCTTCGTGCCATTTTTCGGCGTGATGATCGTCACGCTGATCATCATGGCGTTACAATTGCCGGGTGCAACAACGGCACTGGCCGAGTTTTTAAAACCTGACTTCTCTCAACTAACGCCGACGAGCGTATTTGCGGCGCTTGGCCAGGCGTTTTTCTCGCTCAGTCTCGGCGGTACGTTTTACCTCGTCTATGGCAGTTATCTCAGGGACGACGAGAACCTTCCAAAGGCCGCGTTGGCCACCGGGATTGGTGATGCCAGCGCTGCGCTGCTTGCATCACTATTCATCGTACCGGCGGTGCTGGCACTCGGGTTGAATATGCAATCCGGTCCCCGGCTCATCTTCGAGACACTGCCCCGCATGTTCGCCGAAATCCCTGCCGGGCGCATCATCGGCACGGCGTTTCTCACTGGTCTGTGCATGATGGCGTTTCTGTCCTCGGTCGCTGCATTTCAGGTCATCGTCGCGGCGCTGACCGACAGCTTCAAATTCCCGCTGGGCAAAGCCGTTCTTATCGTTGGTGGCGTAGAAGCAATACTGATGCTTCCCTCGGCTGTGAATCCCGACATTATCGGCACGCTGGATCTTGTCTTCGGTTCGGGAATGCAAATGCTCGGCAGCGCACTGACGATAATCGCTCTCCTTTGGGGTTGCGATAAAGCAGTCGCCGTGACCCAGATATTCGCCGGCAAGACAGACGGCGTTCGGCGACTCTACCTTGTCTGGCTCAGGTGGGTCGTGCCGGCGACACTCGGTCTTATGCTAATCCTCTACATCGCTGATTCGCTTGGCTAACGACAAAAACCCGGTGTTTAAAGCGGGCCGGGCCTCATACGTCAGGTTTCGACTGACCTTGATTTGAGGTGCAGTTCACAGATTGCGCCGCCGATTTCCTCAACACTAACGCTCGTCTGTGATATTTCCGCGACCGCGAGCAATGCTGGCGGCTGCGTATGGATTATGTAATGCGAACAGGGACATTCACGATGTCGAGACTCAACCGTATTGTATTGCTGGTGCTGCTCATCTGTGGCCCTTTTGCTACAAGCGGTGCGCAGAATCTGTCCGGCAAGGACATGCGCAGTCTGGACGGCCAGGTTCAGGAGATTAAATCCGACGTACTGAGCATCGCATCGGAACTCAACAATCTCGAAGAGCGCCTGCTGTATCCGTCAAATACTCAGGTCGCGGTATTCGTATCGGTTGCCGAAGACGAGGAATTTCGACTCGATGCAGTTCAGATCGAAATCGATGGCAAGTTGACGACGCACCACATCTACAGCTTCAAGGAACTGGAGGCGCTGCAGAAGGGCGGGGTGCAACGTATTTACACCGGCAACATAGCCACGGGTAATCACGAACTCGGCGTCACGATGATCGGCAAACTCAAGAACGGCAACGACTTCAACGAATCGGGAAGTTTCGCGTTTGCCAAGGGTGTCGAACCGAAAACGCTGGACATCACATTGGGTGGGCCGGAATTCGGCGACAACGGGATTCAGGTCGGAGACCGATAGCCGATGTGTCGAAAACCGTTCTCAGTGATTGGTTTCGCACTGATCGCCTGCCTGGTAAGTAGCCCGGGCCGGAGTGATGAGCTGCAGGATCTGTACTTCGGTGAGGCGCTTTACTACGCACACCAGGGATACTTCTTCGAAGCGCTCGAACGTCTCGACTCCGAGGTCAAGCAATACAATCAGGTCGATGAGCCGGAACGGGATACTCTCTACTACCATATCGATGACGCCGAATTTTCGCTGGGTGACTTCGAGCTTCGCTATAGAATGCATCACCGTGCGGGCCGGGCGATTAAGGCCGTGCTCGAAGGCGCGATCGATGAAGTTGTTCGTAACGATGCAGCGTTCCGACTGGCAAGGATCCATTTCCAAAAGAATCAGATGGCCGATGCAATGCTGGCGCTGGATCGTATCGACGGCAAGGTGCCCGAGTCGATTCGCGACGACATCGATTTCTTGCGTGGAAACATCGATTTGGCTCAGGGCCGGCCGAAAGACTCGTTGAAAATATTTGCGTCGCTACAAGGTTCCGAGAGCTTCGGCGGATTTTCCGCTTACAACCTCGGAATCGCGTATTTACAGGATGGCCAACGTCAGGCTGCCCTGCAACAACTCGAGCGAGCAGGGCAGATTTCGACCGATGACCCCGCTGAACTCGCGATCAGGGACAAGTCCAACCTCGTACTCGGTACGATTCTGCTCGAAGACAAGGAATTTGAAAGGGCGTTGTTGTACCTGAACCGCGTTCGGCTTGATGGCCCATTTTCGAATCAGGCGCTGCTGAGCGCCGGATGGGCAAGTCTTTCGGCAGAAAACTACGAAAGAGCCGTCGTCCCGTGGAGTATTCTCGCCGGCCGCGAGGTGACCGATGGCGCGACACAGGAAGCCATGCTCGCGTTGCCCTATGCCTTCGGCAGGTTGAATGTGCATGGTCGCGCAGCAATTTCTTACGGTAAGGCGCTGGACGCGTTCGGTCACGAAGTCGAGAAGCTTGGCCGGTCGATCGAGAGTATTCGGGAAGGCAATTTCCTGCACGCGCTGATTCGTGAGGAGATCCGCCAGAACGAAGACTGGGTCATACGCCTGCGATCGCTACCCGAATCACCGGAAACCTACTATTTGATGGAGCTGCTCGCTTCGCACGACTTTCAAACGGGACTGCAAAACTATCTCGATCTCGCAGACCTGCGACGCAGACTGGTTTCCTGGCAGGCCGGATTCGATTCGTTCGACGATTTGTTGGACATCCGTCACGACCATTACGAGCCGCTGTTACCCGATGTTGATACGCAGTTCCGCGAGTTGGACTCGCGGTTGCGCCTGCGCGTTGAGCAGCACAAATTACTCGCGCGACACCGTGACGACCTGTTAACCACACCGCGGCCGGAGTTTCTCGCAACACCCGAGGAGCAGGACATTCTTGCTCGTCTTGAATATCTCGAGTCGCAGTTGGAGTCAGCGGACAGCGCGTTCGAGTCCGGGTTGCAACGGCGCATTATACGCCTCAGGGGCCTGTTGACCTGGACGCTCGAATCCGAGTATCCCGAGCGGCTGAGCGAATTCGACAGAAACTTGCGCAGCCTCGATGAGGCCATTGCGGTGGCGCGCGAACAATACGATCAGTATGTGCGGGCCCGGCAAGCCGCGACGCTCAGCTACGTTGGTTATGACACCCCGATCAAATTACTCAGAACCCGGGTCGGGGATGCCGTCCAGCAGATAGACAGATTGATGGCGCGCCAGGGGCAACTGCTGGAAGTCGTCGCGATTGAGCAGCTTACTGCCCGCCGCGACCGTCTCGAAAACTTCAGAGACAAGGCTCGATTTGCCTTGGCCGACAGCTACGATCGTGCGACGCAGGCACAGGCGCGCAGGGACGAGCAGTGATGCACCGGCATCCCATCGTTATCGGTGTCGCATTACTGACGCTGGCGTCCTGCGCGACGCCGAGCCAGCAGGGAACGCTCGCCGAACTGTCGCAGGTTGAAGCAGACATTGAAGAGGTATTCGTCGGAGACAGCCTCGATCGCGCCGCGCAAAGTTATCGCCGCTACCTTGAAGAAACCGCGGAGAGCGCACGTACACCCGAGGCATTGCGGCGCATGGCGGACCTCCAGATCGAACAGGAATATGGGCTATTGGGCAGCACACAAGCGATAGAAATGCCCGTGGCCGAAGCAGCACCGGCCACCATGGCCGTGCCCGACAAAGCCAGACAATCTTCCGGAAAGGACGCTGCCGTGGGTCGGGCTTCCGGCTCGGCAGAATCTGATCAGGACTTCGAGGAGCGCGCGACGGAGCGGCAGGCTTTGCTGTCAGCGGCGACTCCACCATTGGACGACCAGCTGGGTGCTGCAAAAAGTGAGCCGATTCCCGCCGGGCCCCGGGAAGCGATCCAGACCTATCAGACAATCCTCCGCTCGTATCCGAACTACGAGCGCAATGACCAGGTGCTCTACCAGATGTCGAGGGCCTATGAAGAAATCGGCCAGCCCGACGAAGCCATGAAGGTGATGAATCGGCTTGTCGCCGAATACCCCTATTCCAGGTATGTCGACGAAGTGCACTTTCGGCGTGGCGAATATCTCTTTGTCCGAAAAAAATTCCTGGACGCGGAAGAGGCCTATGAGTCGGTCGTCGGTATTGGCACCAAATCGTCGTACTACGAACTGGCTTTGTACAAACTCGGTTGGACCCTGTACAAGCAGGAGCTTTACGAAGAGGCTTTGAACAACTACTTCGCAATGCTCGACTACAGGCAGGCGATCGGCTACGACTTCGACAAGGTTATCGAGGAAAGTGACGAGCATCGCGTGGTTGATACCTTCCGTGTCATCAGTCTGAGTTTCTCAAACCTTGGCGGCCCCGAGGTTATCGATGACTACTTTTCAGAGCGCGGTCACCGTAGTTACGCCGACAAGGTTTACGGCAACCTCGGAGAGTTTTACTTCAACAAGCTCCGTTTTAACGACGCAGCGTCGATATACATATCTTTCACAGAACACAATCCGTTCCACAAAGTCTCGCCATACTTCAATATGCGCGTCGTCGAGATATATGGCGAAGCGGGATTTCCACAACTCGTCGTAGCTTCGAAAAAGAACTTCGCAAACACGTATTCGCTCGATGCCGAATACTGGCAACACTTCGACGTCAAATCGTCGCCTGAGGTTGTCGGCTTTTTGAAGGCGAATATCACCGATCTCGCAACTCACTATCATGCGATTTATCAGGACGAGAATCTGCCCGACGAAAAGCCCTTGAGCTTTGCTGAAGCGCAGCGGTGGTACCGCCAGTTTCTGTATTCGTTTCCGGCGGACGCTGAATCACCGGTAATTAACTATCAGTTGGCCGACCTTCTGCTGGAGAACGGGAACTTCGGCGAGTCCGCCATGGAATATGAGCGGACCGCTTACGATTACCCCGAGCATGAGCAGTCGTCGGCGGCCGGGTATGCCGCAATTTTCGCACATCGAGAGGACCTCAGGACTGTTGCCGAGGCGCGCGAGATCGAGGTTAAGCAGGCAACCGTTGCGAGTTCGCTGCGGTTTGCCGACACATTTCAGGCGCACGAACAGGCACCACTGGTTCTGGGTGCGGCCGCGGACGACCTTTACGAGATGAAGAATTTTCCTCTCGCGATCGAATCGGCGAAGACGCTCATCGAGCGTTATCCGGATACAGAAACGCGTTTGCTGCGGTCGGCCTGGGCAGTTGTTGCTAACTCATCCATCGACCTGGCCGAATATGAGGATGCAGAGCACGCTTATGTGAACGTACTCGCGCTAACCGGCGAAGACGATGAGAAAAGGCCTGCTGTCGTCGAGGGCCTGGCCGCAGCAGTCTACAAACAGGGCGAACAGGCCAACTTTCTGGAAGACTATCGTACGGCCGCCAATCACTTCTTGAGAATCAAGGATGTTGCGCCGACCTCGAGCATTCGCACAGCGGCAGAGTACGACGGCGCCGCAGCTCTAATGAAACTTTCGGACTGGGGAATGGCGTCGGCCGTACTCGAGGATTTCCGTGAGTCTCACGCCGATCACGAGTTAAGCGCACAGGCAACCAAGCAACTCGCGTATATCTACAGAGAGGACGGCCAGATCGAACGGTCCGCAGCCGAGCATGAAAGAGTATCAGCCGAATCTGACGACCCCGAGTTGAGCCGCGATGCACTTTTAACCGCTGCCGAGCTGTACGACGAAGTTGATGTCATGGATGACGCGATTCGTGTCTATAAACAATACGTTGCGGACTACCCGCGACCTCTCGATATTGCGATGGAAACCCGGTCACGACTAGCCGACATTTTCAAAGCGCAAACCGACCAGACCCGATACTTCGCGATGCTAAACGAGATCATCTCCGTCGATAGTGGGGCCGGCGACGAGCGATCGGATCGCAGCCGTTTCCTGGCAGCGGGCGCAGGCCTGGTACTGGCCGAGCAAAGTTACGAACATTTCGCGGAGCTACGACTGGTGCAGCCTTTCGAAGAAAGCCTGGCGGAGAAGCAACTGCGCATGGATGCTGCACTGGAGACCTTCGAAAATCTTGTCGCTTACGAAGTCGCCGAAGTAACGGCGGCGGCAACCTACTACATCGCCGAGATTTATTTCGAGTTCGGCGCGTCGCTGCTGAACTCCGAACGGCCATCGGGGTTGAGCGACGCAGAGAAGATCGACTACGAACTGGTTATAGAAGAGGAAGCATATCCATTCGAAGAGCAGGCGATCTCGCTTCACGAGGAAAATTTCGAACTTCTGGCAGGCGGTATATATAACCCGTGGGTGCAAAGGAGTCTCGACAAACTTGGGATTCTAATGCCGGGACGATATGCGAAGAACGAGATTAGCGACGGATTCGTCGGAACGATTGATCATTACGCCTACCGTATGCCTATTGCACCGGAGCAAAATTACGCCGTCGAAACCACCGTGCAAATGTTGCGTCAGCCAGACGTTGATCTGGAGTAGGTACTATTGAGATTCGATATGTCTGAAGGGCTGTCCACCAGAATAGACAAGAACGTGCGAAACGTGTTTATCGCGATTACCGTTGCGTCTGTCATGTCTGCGTGTGCGACGACAGGCGCGTCGCGCAAACCGGCGCGTATCGAAGTTCAGGACCAGGTTGGTTTTACAATTACAGAGGAAGCGCGAATTAGTAATAACATACGCGTAGATTATGACGCCGCCCTGGATCTGCTTGAACAGGGTCGACTCGACGAAGGCATTGCGAGGCTCGAACTTGTTGCCGAGACGGCGCCCGAATTGAGTGCACCGCGAATCGACCTGGGAATTGCCTATCATCGTGTCGGTAAATTGGACGTCGCCGAAACACAGCTGCGGCTTGCACTCGCTGCCAACAGTAATCATCCGACGGCATACAACGAGTTGGGTATCGTCTTTCGGAAGACTGGACGTTTTACCGAGGCGAAGCAAAGCTACGAGTCGGCTTTGGCGATCTATCCCGGCTATCATTTTGCACGACGAAACCTGGCTGTACTCTGCGATCTGTACCTCGTCGATCTGACTTGTGCACTTGAAAATTATGAAGCCTATATGGAAACGGTTCCGGAAGATGACGAGGTCCAGATGTGGATTACCGATATTCGCAACCGCATCGGCCAATAGGAGACAACATGTTGCGTCTAATTACGATAATGTTTGCGTTGCTTGTTGCGACGGCGGTTGCGCACGGTCAGGAGGCCGAACCGACGGCCACCGTTGACGATCAGGCAATCGAGGAACAGGTCGTCGAGGAAGCGGCGATCAAGGTGCAGGACAGCGAAGAACAGTTGGTCGAGAAACAGGGTGATGGCATTAAATCGCCAAAGACCATGTCCGGCATGTCAATTCTGGGAAACGAGGAGACGCCAAAGTCGCTGGTGATCATTCCCTGGAAATCATCGGAGCTCGGCGACACGATTAGTCTCTCGGACACTCTTGACGAACGCGCCCGGCCGGTCGACAGGGACGTATTTCTGCGCGAGTTGAGCTTCTACGAAATACGCTCGGGAAATTAGCCTAAATCCGGCCTAAACAACTGATTTAGGGGGTATTTCACGATAGCGCCCCGTCCCCGTTCTCTGCGGCAGGTCCAACCTTTCAGTTCCGTGAACAGACATAAGGTCTGAACGTGCGCCAGATCACATTCATGGCGTCTGCCGGCGATTATTCTTAGCAATGCCCTGAGATTGACTCAGGACTCTAGTTAATCGAGGACTTGGTAATGGACTTCTTCTATTCGATAATTGGATTCTTCGCATCGGGCGGTTTGTTCATGTATCCGATACTGATCGTTTTTGCCGTCGGTGTCGCGATCTCGATCGAGCGTTACGTCACGCTCGCTCTGGTGACGAACAAGAACCAGGTGGTGTGGGATAAGGTACAGCCGTTGCTCGCAAACGGCGAATTCGATGCGGCACGCGAAATGACGAGTGAGGACCAATCGACAATTTCGCAAGTCCTTAACATGGGCCTGTCGTTGCAAGGTGCAGTCCGTCGTCGCGAAGATATAGAAATCGCGATGGAGGAAAGCATGATGGAAATCGTGCCGCGCCTGGAAAAGCGAACCCCCTATGTTGCGCTGGCATCAAGCATTGCGACCTTGCTGGGTCTGCTCGGTACGATTATGGGTTTGATTCAGGCATTCACTGCGGTGGCGAATGCGAACCCCGCTGAAAAGGCAGACCTGCTGTCAGCCAGTATTTCCGTCGCGATGAACACGACTGCATTCGGGCTCATGGTGGCTATTCCGCTGCTGATCGTTCACGCGATATTGACCAGCAAGACTGGCGATATTGTTGATAGTCTGGAAATGGCGACCGTCAAAGCGCTGAACGTTTTCTCGAAACGCGCGCTACGATCCACTCAGGCCTAGCCGAAATGGCCAGAAGGCATCACTACAAGCGACGCAGCAAGCCCGCCCATGAACTGGACGTTACGACGTTTCTGAATCTTATGGTGGTGTTGATACCGTTCCTCTTGATCACGGCTGTGTTTTCAAGGTTAACGATTGTGGAGCTGAACCTGCCCAGTTCGGCAGGTGGTGCGTCGGCAACGCAGGATAGCTTTCGCGTCGAAGTAATCGTTAGAGAAACGGGATTCGAGATCAGCAACGGCACGGCGACTATCGCATCCATACCCAAAGTCGATAACGAATTTGACCTGGACACGCTTTCGGACTTCATGATCGAGTTGAAGCAGAGCTACCCGAGGCACGATGCCGCGTCTGTGTTGATGGAAGCGCAAATTCCTTACGATTATCTGATCCAGGTAATGGACATCGTCCGAAGCGTAGAAGTCCCTTCAATTAACGAAGAAGGCGAGGAACAATTCCAGTTGTACGCCCTGTTTGCGGAGATATCCGTTGGAGAGGCGCCGTGAGAAACTCCCGACGCATCAAGCGCATGTCCCGTAACCGCATGAAACTTACGAAGATGAACCTGACGTCTTTGATGGATGTGTTCACAATCCTCGTGTTCTTCCTGCTTGTAAACTCCGGCTCGGTCGAAATTTTGGAGGCGCCAAAAGTCGTGACTCTGCCCGAATCACGCGTCGAGGCAAAACCACGTGAGACCGTCGTGATACTTGTGACCCCGGACGAGGTGCTGGTGCAAGGCAAATCGGTCGCGCTTGTAGCCGATATCCTGGGCGGGGAACCGTCATCGTTGGACAATATCAGCGCGCGCCTTGCGGAACTGAAGGAAAACATCATCGGAACGAAAACGCTGATCGTAGCCGGCACGCAAGAGGTCACGATTCTTGCGGACAAATCCGTTCCGTTTATTGTGGTCAAACAGATCATGTCGACATGCACGAGAGGAGGTTACGAAAACGTCTCTCTGGCGGTCATTCAAAAACCCTCGCAGGTTGCAACCCTCTAGGCAGGCATGGAACAGCTTGACACAGTGAGTGCGGAATTTTCTGACGAAGGCCAGCTGCGTGGCAAGGTCGTGCAGTCCGAGGACGTTCTCGAGAAACTGCAACGCGACCTGCGAAGGATTGACGATGAGCTTGACGCGCTCGCGGAGAAAAATCACCAGTATGATCTGGTTTCCGAGGTTTGTCGGACGTTGGAAAAGCTCGACGAACTTGGTGGGTCGGACCTTTTCTGGGAACGCACTGCCGGGCAGGATGACTCGGATCGGCTTCGCTATGCCAAAGGCAAAATCGAAGAATTTGGCGAGGAAATAGCCCAGGTTGAGAAACGCCGGCAGACCGTTGTTAAAAAGATCCAGGAGCAGAACAACGAGCTGGATTATTTGCACTATGATCTGCGCGACGCGATCGAACGCGAAGAATGCCGCCGTAGCGAATGGGTTGTTCAACGTGCGGCGAACGACCCGCAATATCGCACGCAGATCATGCCATGGGCGAGAAGTTGTGAGGAGGATGAGCGGTTTCGCCGATCGGTGCGTGCGTCCCTCCTGCTCAGCCTGTTGCTCGGCTTGCTAATCAGCATTATCGAGATTCCTCTTCCTGATCTGGCTACGCTCACAAAAGTTCCCGACCGCGTTGCGAATCTTGTACGTGAGGAGTTGCCGCCGCCACCGCCCGTCGAAGCACCGGTCATTCCCGAAGAACTGACCGAACCGGATCCCGAGCTCAATCCGGAGCTTGCCGAAGAAATACCACCCGAGGAGTTGCCGGAAAACACAGATGAGCCGCTTGTTGCGGAGGTCGAGCAGCCGGACACGAAGGAGAAGGTCCGGTCGAAAGGCATTCTGGCATTTCGCGACAGCTTTGCCAGTCGCGCGACGATCAGGCCGACCGCACAGCTGGGCTCGCAGGCCAGGGTGAGTAATGCCGGCGAGAAGTCGGTTGGACGACCCGAGCGGGCCATGGTTACCACATCGGCACCCGGTTCCAGTGGCGGCATCAACCTTGCGGACATCAGTCGTGACTTTGGCGGCGGCGGACCGGGAATCGAAGGTGTCGCGGTCAGCCGTGTCGCCAGTTCCATTGGTGGTGCCGAAGGTCCGGACCGACCGCTCAGCGCAGGCGCCATGGCCGGTCGGACTGACGAAGAAATTCAAATTGTTTTCGACCGCTACAAAGCAGCGTTATACCGTCTTTACAACCGCGAACTACGCAAGGACCCGACACTTCGCGGGCAGCTCATCTTGCGCCTGACAATCGAACCGGACGGCAGCGTTTCCATGTGCGAAGTGCAGTCAAGCGATATGGATGCTCCCGCACTGGCACAGCAGGTTGTAGCGCGTGTCACTAACTTCGATTTCGGTGCTAAAGACGGCATCGTTGCGATGACAATCATCTATCCAATCGACTTCCTCCCGGCTGCCTGAGTCCGGCAAACTTGACATAAGTACCAAATTTTCCGCGCGTTCGGGGGCACGCCCGTCGAGCATCGTTTTCGCATGGTAATACGTGACATAAAAGCGACAAAATAGCGACATAGCTGTCCCCCTAGAGCTTTGAAAACAAAGGTTTTCAGGCGATTTTTTATTGTTTCCAACGGGGTGTCGAAGCTGTGATCCAGTTCCACCACCGGGCGCTGACGATGGGGGATAGTTTCGTTCTCATTGATGAGAAAAACGCACACGGATCGTTAGCGACCAAGCATGCCCCTATTCGACAATTCAACTCGATCGTTCGCCTGGAATCGTACGATCGCGAATCCGTTTATAGCCGTTCAGCAGGCCACCCGCCTGGTGGTGCTGTCGATCTTGCTGTGGTCGACGGGTGCGTCGGCCCAGGGCGTGCCGGCCAATTGTCCAAGCGACCTCCCAACCGCGAACATTATTAATCACGACTTCACGGTCAGCTTTTGTGAATTGTGTGGCGTTGGCACTGTGCGCCTCGAAATCGAGAACCCGTATCGTCGCCAGGACGATGCGGATTTCTCCGACATCGTCATCACCGAGAATCTGCTCAGCTCCGGTCTTACCTACGTACCGGGGACAACGCGTTTCACTGCGACCAACGTTGCACCGCCACCGGTAATCGAACCGTTCGTAAACGGACCCAATGGCTCTGTTCTCACCTGGGTAATCAGTAACCAGTTTGTACTGGAGGCCAGGCCTAACGGTGGCGGGAGTAACCCTCGAACGCTAACCGTTGAATTCGACGTTCGCCGATATTCGAGCGCTGTCGAGGAAGGACTGGTACTGGCCGATCGCACGATCGAGGGCCAGGTAGAGTTTACGCCAAGCTGCGATCTCAACTATCGCAGCACGAGTACAACGGGTCCGGGGCTGTTGCCGCTCAACGAACCGGAGCCGGAGATCTTCAAGACCGGCCGTAACGTCGATGCCGGCCAGGGTTCGGGAAGTTATTCGGATCCGGTGTATGGCCACGAAGACGATGACGTCATCTGGCGAATTGAAGTTCGCAACAACGGGCTTGCGGATCTGCAAGACCTGGAATTCACCGACGAGATACAGCCTGGCAACTTCGAAATCGACTATATCTGTGAGACCGAAGGCGAAGCCAACTCAATAGCGACTGGCGGCGGGGCGGGTAATTGTCGGGCGGTCGGCGGCGTAACGCAGTTGACGGACATAAGTGTCGCGAATCTGTTTGGCGGTGGAGCGACACCGTATATCGCTGCGCCGGCGGGCGGCAGTGGTTTTTACTTTCTCGTCGGTCGTATTACAGATTCCTGCGTCAATCGCACGAACTCCGTGTTTAACGTTGAGTGGGGTTGCGAGGTACAGGCTCCGCCAGGCGGCATCGCCGCGACATCCCTGGGACTGACGGCCCAGGACGACGCGTTGCTGAGTACCCAGTCCGTCTTCAACAGTCTCGGCGTAAGCGTGGCGCTGACCGGCACCAATACATCCCAGCCCATGGGCAGCAGGGGCACGGTAACGATAACGATATCGAATTTTACCGGCGGCACGATAACCGGCGGAGCGGGTGGAATCCGCTTGCGCGACATACTGCCCACAGAGTATGTCGTCGATTCCACCTTTACGCCAACGGTGCAGATGGCGCCGGCGTACGGCAACGACTACCCCGGCATGCTCGATACGATTGTCTGGACCAATCCGCAGCCGAACACGGTTCCCCTGACTACGGATCAAAGTCTCACGAGCTTCCCGCTTGGCAACGTGGCACCTGAATTTACGGTTACGAGTAGCACGACCAACACGATTCCGGGCCAGCCTGACCAATTCAATCTGTTGCGCCATGGCGATGTGCTGACGATTACATTCCAGACTGTATTGATCGACCCGCAGTACTACGATCGTGAAGCCTATCTGGACGTTCGTATGGAGGAGCCGGCCAGCGATCCGCCCGGAACGGACCCGACCGAAAGTTTTCCGATCACTAACCAGCTGGATATCTGGTTCTCGGAATACTGCACGAACAACGAACACCAACTGACGATTAACGATAATGACGACGCGCAACCCGAAGACATCGATGTCGACATAACGGGTAGCGAACTCGTTTTCATACTGACCAACGCCGACTCGTTGACGTTGACGGCGCGACTGCGAAACAACGGCGGGCATGATGCGGACGACTACTTCGCCTACGTAACGTTCGGTAATGCGATGTCGGTGCAATCGGCGCCGGGCAGTTGTTCGCTTGTTTCGAATCCGCCCCCTATGCCGGTTTGGCAAGATCCCGTGGCACTCCCGGCAACGGCAACGGTGTACCAGTGTGACGTCGGCGTGATTCGCCCGAACAGGACACGGAACCTGAACTTCCAGGTCGTAAAAAATCCGGATTCGGCGGCCGAGGACGACCTGACATTCCGCGTCGACGTGATCGGTGAAATTACACTGAACAACGGTACGCCGCTATGGTTTCCAGCACCCACGGTGCGCGGTGACGGCATAACTGATCGCGCCAACAATTACACGATCGATGCTCTGCGTGCGCGAGTCGTCGGCTTCAACCTGCTCAAAAGCCAGTTAGGAATTTGTTCGGAGAATAATCCACCGCCCGGCGATCCGGATTCTGATATTCAGATCGGTGAGGAATGCGATTTCCACATCGAGTCAGGCGGCTGGTTCGGCTTCCAGACACCCGGCTTCACGTATATCGCCGTACAGGACATCCAGGTCGTCGATCAGATTCCGAATGGCCAGGGTTATCTGTGGTCCAACGACCCGCTCGGTCCGGGATTGAGTACGGCGGCGATTATGGGCGTAACACTGAATCCGCCACCGCCGCCGCTGTCCGAAAACTGGTTCGACTGGACATTCAATACCGTTGTGCCGGCTGAGCGCATTACCGTCAAGGATCACTGGTTCCGTGTCGACGTCAAGACGCGCCTGTTGAACGATCCGCTCGATAACAGCGCACCGCCAAATCAGCACGCCGATATCAGCCGCAACGTCCTGTCATCAACCTTCGAGGCCGTGTTCTTCAACCCGCTCACGAGTCTCGAAGAGCTGTATACACTCGGCCCATCGACGATCGGTTTTCCGCCGGAATTCCGTCGCCGGGTCGACCTCACCGTTACAGAACCAAACCTGATCCTTAGCAAGGAGGTCTGCAACGAAACGATCTATGGCGTTGGTCCCGGTTGCACGAACTTCGTGCCTTTGGCCGATGATGGCGACGCTTTTGACGATTACATTTTCCGCGTTACGGTAAACAACGAGGCCGCAGCCGGAGGTACCACACGGGCGCCGGCTTACGATGTGACAGTTACGAGCGTTACCGACCCGACCGATCTGATCATGGTTTATCCGCTCGACACGGACGGTCTCGATAACGACGGCAACACCGAAATTGACGAGGCGGCCGGCGAGGGACAGATCGTCCCCGACAACACGATTCTTAACGGTACCCCTGCCGAAATCATTGCCGCCTTTGACCACAGTGACGCGTTGTTACGAATCGACGCGGGACAAAGCGTCGAGCTCTACTATCGCGTCGACCCGTTCGATGACGTAGCGCCGCTGCAGCAGCTGACAAACTCGGTTACCGCTACCTACGACAGCCTTGAGGGCGTTTCGGGAAATCAGACGAATCCAACTGGCGCCAACGGCGAAATCGGTGGCGCAAGACAATACCTGTCCGCGCCTGCCAGCGCGACAATTCAGATCATTCCGGTTGAAGTACAACCCAAACAGATCATTCAGATCTCGAACACGCCGCTCTCCGCGCCAGTAACACCACAACCCGTGTCAATCGGCGAGGAAATCCAGTTCGAACTGCGGACCTTGATACCGGTCGCGCAGCTGCGCAACTTCGTCATTCGCGATGAACTGCCAGCAGGTATGCGCTGCATCGAGGCGCCGGACGTCGACCTGGATGCAGCTCCGTACGACGCGGCAGGTTTTGTGCCGGGTGGCCGTTTCACACCGACGTGTACTGATACCGAAGTTATCTGGGATTTCGGCAACCAGACCGTCACGGCATCGCCACGTGTCGACCGCCGCTTCGATTTCGGCATACAGTTTATCGCCCGCGTAGACAATGCAATTGCCAGTCAGGATGGACTGGTAATTGGCAATGGTGGTGCCTACACGACTACCAACGTCACGTACATTAACGAAGCCAACAATCCGGTCGTGATCGATTTCGAAGCCGCCGAAGTGCTCGTGAGCGAACCGCTTCTTGTTTTGCAGAAAGACTTCAGCGTGTTGCAGGCGGACGCAAGCGACTTGTTGACGCTGACAGTGACCGCAACGAATAACGGTACGGCCACTGCTTACAACCCGCGCTTCCTCGATGACCTTGTCGGCACCGACATGACATACGTCGGGCAGGTTGGCGGAACAAATCCGCCGCCAAACGTGGACACGACGACCTACGGACCGGACAGCCCGCTTTTCAGTTGGGACCCGGGTTTCGAGATAGCCATTGGTAACCAGATAAGTTTCACGTTCGTTGTGCAGGTCGGCGACGTAGTACAGCCGTTGCAGGTTCTGAGCAATACCGTCCAGTCAGACTGGACGTCGTTGCCGGGCCAGGACACGGCCTTGAATTCCGCTGGAACGATAGGTGTCGATGGCGATGTAGACGGCATGCGTATTGGCGCATTACCGAACGCCGCGGACCCGCTCAACGACTACGAGGCCGAAGCCAGCGCGACGGTCGATGTTCCGCCGCTTGCGATTTCCAAAACTGATCTTAATCCGGCGTTACCGCCTGAAATCGGTGCACACAAGTTCTTCGAGTCTCAAATCGACCTGCCCGAAGGCATTAGCAACAGTGTATTGATGGATGACAATCTCGATTTCGGCAGCGTGAGTTACGTGTTCGCTGACAACGCCGACTTCGACGTTACTTATGAATTCGTCGGCATAACTACAATTAACGGTCAGCCGCCCGCGGAGGCAGCATTCAACGCGGTCCCGGCCGATGGTACCAGCGCGAACGCGGTTTGGGACATCGGTGCTGTTGTTACTGAATTTGAGGACGATACCGCGACGCAGGATATCAATCCGTATATCCGCATAAGCTATTTCGCTCGCATCAACAATGATCTGGTCACGAACGTCGGCAGCTTGCTGCAGAACTCGGCAACGGCCTATTTCAGCAACGGCGAAACCGGTGTCCAGGAAGCGGTCAACGATACGGCACCCGCTGTAGCGGCAACTGAACCGACGCTGACCGCTACCAAATCCATAAGCAATGTGACGCCGGGCAAGGCGCCAGGCGACCCGATCGCGCTTGGCGACATTGTCCAGTACGTGCTGACGATACCGAACACGGGCAATGCGATCGCCCATGACGTCAACATTGTCGATACCTTACCCGCCGAAATGGGGCTGTCCGCGACGTACACGCCGATGGCGCAGATAGACGGCATCGGCGTTTCAGGCTTTGTCGGTCTGCCGACCGGCAGCCCCGACGGACCACTGGTCTGGGGTGCGGGCAATGGCGATGGCAGCCTGGACCTGGCGCCGGGTTCGATATTGGAGCTTACCTATCACGTAGAACTGCAACAGCCCGCAGACCTGACCATTGCGCTGACGAATATCATCTATGTGGACTGGACATCACTTAATGATGCGAGTGTCTACGAACGAACGGGCGCTGGATGCCCGACGATTACTCTGCCGAATGATTATTGCTACGGCCCTGCGTCCGCGGATGGCACACCGCTGCCTATTGGACCGCCCGACGCCCTGACAAAAGCGAATACTCAAGCGACGGCGGCGATCGGAGAGCTGTTCAGCTACCGGGTCACAATCCCGACCACGCCGTATGCGGTGCCGTTGTACGACGTTCAGATTCACGACAACCTGGGTGCATCGGCCGCAGACTTGAGTTTTGTCAGCGTCAGCAAGATCTCCGGCTCCGGGCCGTGGACGCCGGTCAATTCAGGCTCGGGCGCCAATATCATCATCGAAGATACGACGACCGGAATCGATATTCCGGCGGGCGAACAAATCGTCGTCGAGATTTCGGTGCGTCTCGACGATACCCTGAACAACGTCAGCGGTCTGACGTTCACGAACACGGCTTCGTACACATTCAACCGCCTCGACGGCAGCCCTGCGACGGTCTTGCCCGGTGCGGCCGGTACAACCCCACCGATGACGATCGTCGGTCCGGATGACCTGACGCTGGAAAAGTCGGGACCGCCGCAGATGCAGCTCGGTGTTCCTGGTACGTTCACGCTGAACGTTCACAACATCGGCGATTCGCCGGCGTACAACCTGACAATCTACGATGTTTTGCCGAACCAGGCGGATGGCGGAATGTGCGACACGCCGCCAGCGCAAATGACGGCGCAGGTTTTCGAGGCCGACGGCGTGACCGCGGTGTCGCCGGTTCTCGTCGAAGCTACGGATTTCACGGCCGCTTTCGTGGGCGATCCGGACTGTTCGTTGACCATTTCGCTAATCAACAGCGTAGCGGCAATCGGCGCCGATCAACGTCTGATCGTGACCTACGCGAGCGTTCTGGACACGGACAGTCAGCAGAACGCGAACCTGACCAACGTTGCTGGGGCAACCGAGTGGTTCAGCATTGATGTGTCGGACCCGGCGGAGCTGAACTACGCTCGCAGCTACACGCGGGTCGTGACCGATGGCACGGTTAATACGCTTGACCACGAGGATGCCTACACGGTCCTGGTGTTCAATCCGGTACTGATTTTCGAAAAATACGCGATGAACGTCACGAGCGGCGAAGACCCGGCCACCGTAGCGAACCCCGGAGACACAATTCGCTACGGCCTGCGCATCGAAAATGCCAGTGACACGCCGCTCGATGGTTTCAGCATTGTCGATGAACTGGACAGCCTCAACGCGATGCCGTCCTTCCAGCCGGGCACGCTGAACGTCATTACCTTGCCTGTCGGCGCCGACAATGCGAACACGGATCCAAATGGCGGCGCTGCCGGAACGGGTGTACTTGACGTACGAAACCTCAGTCTCGGTGGTCTCGGCGACAGCATCTTGCTCGAATTCGAGGTTGTCCTCGCGCCGGTTATCACGAATGGCAACTACGTATTCAACCAATCCAGTGCCCGTTTCGCCGGTTTCGCTGTTGCAATCAGCGATGACCCCAATATCAACGGAGCGGCCGATCCGACTGTTGCCGGCGATGAAGACCCCACGCAGATTCTGATCCAGTCCGCGCCCGCATTCAGGGTTGAGAAGATCTCGACCTACATTACCGGTAACCCGGCAGTATTGTTGGCCGGTGAAACGCTGCGCTACACGATTACAGTGCAAAACTATGGCACCGACAACGCCGTCGAAGTAGAGCTCTTCGATCAGATTCCTGCGAATACGGCCTACGTCGCAGGCAGTACAACTTTGAACGGCGTGGCGCTCGCGGATTCGAGTACGGGCGGAACACCGTTGTCCGACGGCATCCCGGTCAACGCGCCGCAGGACACGACGCCTGGCGTAATGAACGCCGGTGTCGCTGACAACGTCGCGACGATTATTTTCGATGTCGTGGTTTACGCGGACGCACCGGACGGAACGATTATATCGAACCAGGCGTTCCTGAATGCGCTCCCTTACGGTATCGCCGATCAGCCATCTGACGACCCGCGCACCCCGATCGTTGATGACCCGACCCTGGATGTGGTCGGCAATTTCCCACTGCTGTTCGCCGAAAAGTCGGCAGCGCTGCAGGTTGATGCCGGATCGCCCGGCATCGTCGATCCCGGTGACGTTCTTCGTTACACGATAACGATATACAACAACGGCGCAGTTTCCGCGACGCTTGTCGAACTGCTCGACAACGTACCCGTAGATACAACGTACGTCGCCGATACGGTTACGCTGAACGGTTTACCCGTTGGCCAACCGGACGCTGGCGTATTTCCGCTTGAGGCCCGTATTGCGGTGAGCTCCGCGGACCTGACCCCGCCATTGCCCGGTGTTGGCGAAGGCGTGTTGTCACCGGGGCAGGCGGCTGTCGTGCAGTTCGATCTTCAGGTCAATGCCGCCGTACCGACCGGAACCCTGATAACGAATCAGGCGACCGTCTACAGCGACGAGATGCCGAACCTGCTCACCGATGGTGACGGCAACCCGGCGACAGGGCCCGAGCCGACGGTCGTCGTGGTTGGTGACGCCCAGCAACTCACAATTATCAAGGAAGTTGCGGTCGTTGATGGCGGTCCCGCAATTGCCGGCGCGACGCTTGAGTACACCGTGACCGTACAAAACATCGGTGCCGTGCCGGCGCTCTATGTCGTGATTACTGACGATCTCGATGTGCCGAACCCCGGCTACCTGAGCTACGTCGATCAGTCGGCAGCGATGAACGGGCTTACGGGTGGCATCAGCTTCGCCGGGACGATTCTGACGGCCGATTACTCGACATCGTACGGGCCGCTGAACCCGGGCGAGACCATCATTTTACGCTTCCGGGCGATTATCAATCCGAACCTGGCCGATGGAACGCCGATCACAAACGTCGCGCGGGTTTCCTGGAACGACCCGCTGCAGTGGGCAGAGGCCACGGTCACTATCGACGTAGGTGGTGTGCCCGGCAGCGGCATGCTTAGCGGCGTGATATGGCACGACTCGGACTACGACAATACGCCCGATAGTGCAGAGCTATTGCTCGAAGGCTGGGCCGTGCGATTGCTGCGCGACGATCAGCCGGTTCGTTCGACACTGACCGACGTGGACGGCAACTTTATCCTGGTCGGCGTCCCGCCGAACTACCTGAGCAACGAACAGTACTCGCTCGTATTCAGCGCACCGGGCGCGGCTGCGAGAACTGCATTACTGGGACAAACCGACTCCGACTTCACGGACGGCCTGCAGCGCATAGACGAAATTCAGGTTCAGGGTGGCAGTAATCTGCGCGATTTGAATCTTCCTGTCGATCCGAATGGCGTGGTGTATGACTCGGTCACGCGAACGCCGATCACAGGAGCAGTCGTCACGCTAATGGATGCGCGTCGGCGCACCGCCGTGCCGAGCAGCTGTTTCGACGACCAGGCGCAACAAAACCAGGTCACCGTTGCGAATGGCTACTACAAGTTCGATATCAATTTTTCCGATCCACTTTGTCCGAGCGGTGTTAACTATGCGATTCAGGTTGTGCCGCCCAGCAGCAATTATGTCGGCGGAACATCCGAGCTAATTCCGGCTGCGACCGATCTGTCAACGTTACCGTTCAACGTACCGTCGTGCGCCGGCTCGGTGGACGATGTCGTGCTGGCGACTGCCCAATATTGCGAAATCCAGCCGTCGGAGTTCGCGCCGACAGTTTCGGTAACCGCAAGAAGCGCCGGCACCGCCTATCACTCGCACATGATCCTCGACAGTAGTCAGGTTCCCGGATCAAGTCAGTTGTTCAACAACCATATTCCGCTGGATCCGCAGCTCGGTGGCGCGGTATCAATCAGCAAGTCAACGCCGATGCTCAATGTCACACGCGGCCAGATGGTGCCGTATATTATTTCGGTCAGCAATTCCTTCGGCGCCGATTTACGGGATGTCACGATCGTCGATCGCTTCCCGGCCGGGTTCCGATACGTCGAGGGATCTGCACGCTTCGATGACGTCGCGACAGAGCCGACCGTAGTGGGGCGTGAGTTGTTGTGGTCGGACTTGCTGCTCGCAAGCTCCGGGCAGCACACGATCAAGTTGCTGCTTGCCGTCGGTGCCGGGGTCAGTGAAGGTGAATTCACCAACCAGGCGCAGGCCGTAAATTCGCTGACCGGAAATGTCATGTCGGCGGTAGCGGCTGCGACGGTTCGCCTGGTGCCGGATCCGACATTCGACTGCACGGATGTGACCGGAAAAGTATTCGACGACGCCAACCGCAATGGCTATCAGGACGAGGGTGAGGCCGGGTTGCCAGGTGTCCGTCTCGTAACGGCTACAGGCCTGGCGGCGAAGACCGACAGGTACGGCCGCTACCACATCACTTGCGCGATCGTGCCAAATGAGAGCCGTGGCAGTAACTTCGTGCTGAAAATGGACGACCGGACGCTGCCGAGCGGGTTCCGCGCCTCGACACGTGAAGTACAGGTGCAGCGTGCGACACGCGGTAAGGCATTACGCATTAACTTTGGTGGCTCGATTCATCGTGTCGTCGGACTCGATATTGCAGACGCCGCGTTTGAGCCCGGCACTGTCGAAATGAGAACGCTCTGGCGGCCACGCATCGAGCTGCTGCTCGACGAATTGCAAAAAGCACCGGCGGTTTTGCGACTGTCCTATCTTGCGGACATTGAGGATGAGGTGCTCGTTCAGCGCCGACTGGACAGGCTCAAAGACGAAATCATCACTGCCTGGACGGCGCTCGATTGCTGCTACCAGCTTGAGGTCGAACCCGAAATTTTCTGGCGACGAGGGTCTCCGCCCGATAGAAGCAGGCTGCCAGCAGGTGACCACGATGACTAAGCTTCGTCGTCTGTTGCTGCTAAGCGCTGCGCTGGTCGCATTCCCGGCCACGGCGGCGAAGGTCAATGAAACGCCGATAGGCGAGGCCGTCGAACGGCATTTGCCCGGCGACGAAGCCATGATGCAGTGGATGCAGGATCCGGAACGCACGGGTACTGAAGAAGGCGACACGCTGGAGACCCGCGAAACCATTGGTGATGCGCTGGAAACCATCAAGCTCAGCAATCTCGTGCCGCCGATCCACTTTGAAACCGGCATTGCTCAAATTCCGGAATCCACGGTGGGCTCACTCGGCAAAATACTTGCCCGTATGCGCGACCGCATTAATGTGCGTCTGCACCTCATTGGCCATGCAGACAACCAGCCTCTATCGGCTGAGCTGGCGCTGATCTATGGCGACAACGCCGGCTTGTCACGGGAACGGGCGGGCCAGGTTGCGGAACACTTCCAGACATCGCTCGGCTTGCCGCCGGAGGCCATATCATTTGAGTGGGCAGGTGATACACGGCCGGTTGCATCGAACCTGAGTGCGCAAGGCCGGGCCGAAAACCGGCGCGTGGAAGTTGAAGTCTGGTACGACGAAGTTCGGGAGAAGGTCACGCTGGAAGAATTCCTCGTGCCGCATGAGATCGAGCAAGTGAAAGTCTGCCGCATCGAGACGGTCTGTAAACTGCGCTACGTCGATGGACACGCGCGTCGGGCTCGGGTACAGAACCTGATCGCGCCCCTAAACTTCAGCGACGAAGGAATAGACGTCAACGATGAATTCATCGAGCGCGTGCGTCAGGGTTTCCAGAACCTTGTCGATAAGGAAAACGTTGTAGTCAGGTTTGTAGGCTTCACCGACGATGCACCGCTTACCGGACGCACGGAACGAATTTATGGCGACCATGTAGGCTTGTCGAAGGCGCGTGCGCGCCGCGTTGCGCTCGCAGTGCAGGACAGATTGCAATTGCTGACGGCAGCGATCGAAAGCGACGGCAAGGGTAAGTCCCGGCCATTGAGTTCCAACCAGACTGGACGCGGGCGTGCGTTGAACCGTCGCGTCGAAGTCGAGTTCTGGTATGACGACCCGCTGCAGGAACTGCCTGACGAGCCGCAATTGTGCCCCGAATCGGCGGGCGCGGTTATGGTGACCAGGACATACGATCCGCCGTGGGGCCAGATCCCGGATATATCGTTTGCGAATGGTCAGCCCGTGGTGCCGCCTGGATTCACAGGTGAACTTGCGCGCGCGCTTGCGGACATTGCTGACAAAAGCAATCCGCGACTCCGCTTTGTCGGTTACACGCGCAATGAGCGCCTGCAGCGCCGCACAGCCGTGGTATACGGTGACGACATCGGCCTGTCGGCATCGCGAGCACGGCGTGCCATGGAGCAGGTTGCCGGCGATATGCAACTGGACGAAGAAAGTGTCGAATTCGAAGGTCGTGGTTACGTGCATTCGAGCGACGTTGTCAACGCCGGTTTCATACCAGGCGAAACCTCACACGTGTCGGTCGAGGTCGTTTATGAGGAACTGGCGATCCTTGACGACTACGAAGGTGTCGATGTCACCCGTATCACGCGCGAGCTAAGTCCGGAAAATCCATTGGGTCTGAACCTGATGCGGATCACGGTCGATGGCGAACCGATCGACGATCCGAAGCGCAGTTCGTCCGATATCCAACGCTGTACCGACGTTGCGATGGAGGAAGCGGACATCCAGTTCGGCTTCGACAATCTTCGCTCAGCGCCGAGACTCAGTGTCGCCGCGAAACCGTCGAGAATCGCGATTTCCAGAATAATCGATTTCGAAACACTCATCTCTCCTGTCAGTTTCAGGATGTATACGAACTACTCCTACTTTATCGAGCGAGCCGAGGTCCGGGTTTTCCACAATGGCCAGTCTGTCGAGTCGGAGCCGCTGGATATCATCGAAGTTGAAAAGGACGGCGTCGCACAGTGGAACCCACCGGCGGCCTGGTTCAAGGGTCCTGTGCAGGAGCTGGCTTACGTATTGCGGGCCTACGGTACGGACGGCAACTTCGATGAAACCGATCCACGGCCGCTGTGGGTTGTTTACGACACGGTTGAGCGAACCGGCGAAAGCGACGAAGTCGAGGCCGACGCCGAGTTGTTCGCTGCCTACGGAGAAAACGGCCTGAGCCGGCACAATATCGGTCTTAGCAGCGGAACCGTCAGCGTACGCGGTAGCGACGTGCCGGCCAACCACGCGGTTTGGGTTGCCGGCCGGCCGGTTCCCGTCGATGAAAACGGCAGCTTTGTAACCGAGGAAATCCTGCCCGAGGGCGCACACACGGTTGAGGTTGCTGTGCTCGACGAGCAGGGCAGCGGTGAGTTGTACCTGCGTGATCTCGAGTTCAAGACCAACGACTGGTTCTATGTCGGCATGGCGGACATGACCCTGTCCGACGGCAAGACAAACGGCCCAATCGACCTGCTGCAGGGCAACAATCCGAGCCAGAATCTCAGTTCGAACGCCAACGGCCGGCTGGCATTTTTTGTTGACGGAAAGTTTGGTGATCACTGGAGGCTGAGCGCAAGTGCAGACACGAGGGAAGGGGCCCTCGGGGATTTATTCAGCAACCTCATGGATAAGTCGCCCAGCGCTCTGTTCCGTCGTATCGATCCCGACTACTTCTACCCGACCTTCGGCGATGACAGCACCGTGACCGAATCGGCCCCGACCCTGGGTAAATTTTTCGTCCGGCTGAGCAACGACGACAACTTCGGTCAATTCGGTAATTTCAGGATCGGCTACATGAACAACGAACTGGCGCGTGTCGATCGTGGCTTGTACGGCGCGAACGTGCATTACCAGTCCGATGCGACAACCGAATTCGGCGACCAGCGCTTTGTCGTTGACGCGTTCGCGGCCGAGCCCGGCACCATAGCCAGTCGCGAAGAATTTCGGGGCACGGGCGGCTCACTGTACTTCCTGAGACGACAGGACGTTCTTGAGGGCTCCGAGCGCGTGCGCATCGAGGTACGGGACAAGGCGTCGGGGATCGTCACCGGAACTCTGAACCTTACGCCGGTACTTGATTACGACATCGACTACCTGCAAGGCCGCGTTGTATTGACGCGGCCGCTGGCGTCGACTGCTGACGACAATCTGCTGGTACGCAGCGATGCTCTTAGCGGCGACGAGGCGTACCTGGTCGTTCGTTACGAATACACGCCGGGCTTTGGTGACGTAAACGCGGTGGCCGTGGGCGGACAGGCACACTACTGGTTCGGCGACTACGTCAAGGTCGGCGTGACGTCGAACGCCAACGAACAGGATGGCAGCGATAACGGCCTGAATGCGGCGGACCTTACATTGAGGCTGGCAGCACAATCCTGGTTGAAAGTGCAACAGGCAACCAGTGAGGGTCTCGTGTCCCTGCCGGAATTCTCGAATGACGGCGGTTTCGAGTTCAAATCCTACGATCCATTGTCATTCGTTAACGCTAAGGCAGACGCAAATCGAATCGATATCAGCCTGTCGTCCAATGATCTGCTCAACTACGGCGACACACAGCTGACCTACTACGTGCAGGACGTGGAGGCCGGCTATTCCGCGCCGGGAATGACCGCGCTGACGGACACGAAGAATTACGGTGGCACGTTCAGCATGCCGCTCTTCAACCGACTCTCGGTCAATGCCAAGATCGATAACCGGATCCAGGAGCAGGGTCTCGAGACCAGCGCGCAGGAATTCAATGTCGGCTACCAGGCGAGTTACCACTGGGACGTGAACGCCGGCTACCGTGTGGATGAACGTATCGACCGGTCACCGATCATCGCGCTGACTCAGGAGCTGGGCGAACGTGTCGATGCCGTCCTGCAGGTCGGCTACGATTCCAAGGCAACCTGGAGCGCCTATGCGTTCACGCAGGACACCGTGTCGACCACGGGTAATCGCCGTAAAAACGCCCGCAGCGGCATCGGCGGAGCGTACCGCGTGTCCGAGCGACTGCAGATCGACGCCGAAGTGTCCGACGGAGACCTGGGCGCGGGCGGCCGTGTCGGAACAAACTACCTGCATTCCGACCGAACGAGCATGTATCTGAATTATGCGCTCGAGAACGAGCGTACCGACAACGGTATGCGCGCAGGACGTGGCAGCGAGGGCAATCTGATTGCGGGAGTCAAGTCACGATTCGGCGACAGCACGAGCGTATTCCTCGAGGAACGTTATCAGTACAACGACACAATGACCGGCTTGACACACGCCACCGGGATCAGTTTCGCGCCGACGCAGAAATGGAACTTCGGTATCAATACCGACATTGGTACCTTGCGGGATTCGCAAACAGGCGCGGAAACCAAACGCCTCGCCGGCGGCGTTCAGATCGGTTTCGGCACTGATGCCCTGCAGTTTTCGAGCGGCATCGAGTATCGCAATGACGACGCCGAGCAAACGGATCTGACCCGAACAGAGCGCACCACGTGGTTGTTCCGGAACACGTTCAAGTACCAGCTCAATCCGGGCGCGCGCTTGCTCGGCAAGTTTAATCATTCGGCGAGCGAAAGTTCGCTTGGAACCTTCTATGATGGCGGCTTTACGGAGGCCGTGTTCGGATACGCGTACCGTCCCGTCGAGCACGATCGTCTCAATGCGCTCGTCAAATATACTTATTTCTACAACGTACCAACGACGGGCCAGCGCACGTTGCAGAACGTGGCGGCCGAATTCATTCAGAAGAGCCACATCGCGTCGGTTGACGTAAGTTACGACATTACGGCGACGTTTTCGATCGGCGGCAAGTACGCCTATCGCCTTGGACAGGTCAGTCTCGATCGCGAGAATCCGGAGTTCTTCGACAACGGCGCGAGCCTGTATGTGATTCGTGGCGACTATGCATTCCGCAAAAACTGGGAATTGCTTGTCGAGGTGAGAATGCTCGATATGTCGGACCTGAATGAGAGTCGTAGCGGAGCGCTGGCCACGATATCGCGTTATCTCGGAGATCACCTGAAGATCGGTGTCGGGTATAACTTCACCGATTTCTCGGACAACCTGACTGACCTGAGCTATGAGCACTATGGATATTTCCTGAACCTGACCGGGTCGATGTAATTTAGAGTCTGGCAAACAGGCCACTTCGGGCGGTATGCTCTGAATATGGCCGATGTCGACGCAGTTAATCAGGACTTCACGCGATACGATCAGGTTGAGAAGCGTCACACCTATCGTCTCGCCGAACATGTCAGCGACGCGTTCGACGAAGATTATGAAATCGGCGTGCTCGACTTCGGCCAGTTCCTCAACGGAGATACTGCCGACAAAGCGAATTTCGTCGAAGCGTTCGGTGCCGCGGTTCGGGACATCGGCTTCACGGTTCTGACGGGGCACGGCATCGACACGAAGCTCTACGATGAGATGCACGAACTCGTCATCGAGTTTTTTGAGGCACTCTCGCTCGATGACAAGATGCAGTATCGGGCACGGCGACAGGGCTCCGTGAACCAGGGCTATTTTCCCATTGAGGAGACCAGCGACATTCATCCGGATCAGGTCGAGGGCTGGGTCTTTTGCCGGCGCGCTTTCGACATGGAACAAAGTGGCAGGAAGCAGGGCAGCAATGAACCGTTTCGTGCCGAAGATTTCTGGCCGGATGCGAGATACGAACGCGAGTTTCGCCGCCTGGCGCTAAGCCATGAGCAACTCATAAAACCCATCGCGCAGGCCATGTTTCAAAGTCTCGGCTGCGACCCGCACATCTACGATGACAAGCTTAGCAACACCAACTTCGGCCTGCGCCTGAATTATTACCCATCTTTGAACGAAGAACACGAGCATTCCGGTGCCGGCCGGCTTCTCGGTCACGAAGATGTCGACCTGTTTACACTCCTTCCGGCGCCTCGCGAAGAGGGGCTGCAGGTGTGGAACCACCGCAGCAACAAGTGGGTACGTCTGCGAGCGCCGGAGGGATCGCTCATTTTAAATACCGGCGATTACATGCAGCGTGTAAGCAATGACCGCTTGCCTTCGACGACGCATCGAGTGGGGAATCCGGACGACGGATCACATAGGAGTACGCCAAGAGTGTCGTTTCCGATGGCCGTCTATGTGTGGGAAGAAGAAATACTCGAGGTGCTACCCGGACTTGGTAAACCGAAATACGAACCGGTCAAAGCTATTACTTTTCATACGCGAAGTACCGCCAAGTTCTATGGCGATGACTATGCGGTGGAGTCGTAACAGTCTACCCAAAGATCACGCTCATCAGAATCTAAAAGGATCCGGAACTTCCGCAAATATCGTGTTGGCCGCTAAACCCTCATTGATCCGCGCAATCGGCGCCCCGGGTATCGTACTGGTGGCGCTCAATTCCATGATCGGAGCCGGGATTTTTGCATTACCAGCCGACGTCGTGGCGCAAGCGGGTGATCTCAGCCCATGGCTGTTCCTTGGCATCGGCGCCTTGTTCGTAACCGTGGTTTTGTCATTCGCCGAGCTGAGCAGCTATTTCCGGGAGTCCGGCGGCCCCGTTCTTTTTGCGAGAACGGCATTCGGACCGCTGGCGGGCTTCAGTTCGGGATGGTTGCTTTATATCAGTCGCTTGAGTGCCTTCGCAGCGAACGCTACGGCGATGGCCCTGTACCTGGGTGCGCTGTGGCCATGGGTTGCCACGGACGTAGGCCGGATCATCTTCATTTCCGCAGTTACGATTGGGCTTACCGTCGCAAATTTCGTGGGCATCAAAGACGGCATCCGAACGCTGGCCATTCTTACGTTTCTAAAAATAACACCGATCGTGATCCTGATACTCGTTGGCCTGAAGGAGGTCACGGGCGATACGCTATTGCCATCCAGTCTGCCCACTATTGATGACTTCGGCGGACTGACCTTGCTGGTCATCTACGCATTTATCGGCTTCGAAGCTGCCACGATTGTCTCTGGCGAAGCGAAAGCGCCGCGGCGGACAATGCCGAAAATGCTGGTGTTGACCGTTGTCGCTACGTCAATTTTGTATTTCCTGATCATGCTGGTCTACGTGTCCGTGCTGTCCGAGGGCGAACGGGACAGCAAGACACTGGTTGACGTAGCTCGTGTCCTTGCCGGCAGTACGGGCGCAATCGTTATCGTGGTTGCTGCGGTGTTCAGCATTGGCGGCAACCTCGCGGCCAACATGTTGTCAGTACCGAGACTTAGCTTCGCACTCGGCGAGCAAGGCCTGCTGCCGGCATGGTTCGGCAGAGTTCACGCACGATTTCACACGCCCGGCAACTCTGTTTTGTTGTTCGGCACTTTTTGCCTTGTGCTGGCGTTGACCGGCACGTTTGCGCTCCTGGCCGGCGCCAGCTCGCTGGCCCGGATGTTCGCCTATGCGCTGAGTATCGGGGGACTGCCGAGAATCCGGCAACAGGCGAGTGCAGACGCGGCCCGGAAAGCGTTTCGCCTGCCGTTCGGATTTCTGATTCCTGGCATCGCACTTGCGCTGTGCGTCTGGATAGCAATCAACGCGCCGGCCGACGCCTGGTTCCTGGCGATTGGCCAGCTCGGGGTCGGCCTGGTGCTTTATGTGTTTGCGCGCAGAGGGTCGCTCGTGACCTGAGCGCAGACAACTGCCTGCCTGGTCGCCTTTCGGGAGCGTGTGCCCGCATCCAGGATTCGTCAAGGCTTAGACGGCTACTTATCCCTCCCGAAATTTTCCAATAACTGAATCGATCAGCGTGTCGATCAGTTTAACCATTGAAAACGCACCGCCCAGGTAAAGCTTGCCGGTCAACGCGAGGATGCAGATGCCGTGGATGCCGCTCCACAGGGCAGTGGCGGTGTGTGCGACCTCGTTGGGAACACGCTCCGGCGCCAGTCTTCGCAGGTTGTCCGCGACCATCTCAAACAAAACGTCGCGGCGTTCCTTCATCTGCACCGGGGTTGGCAATCCAGGCGGACCCTCGTGCTCAAATACGAGTCGCCAGCGATCCGGGTGATTGGTCGCAAATTGCACGTAGTATTCCGCCATTAGCCGGATTCGAACCTCCGGATCGCGTTTTTTGTGCGTTTTCTCCTCGATAAGCGCTGCAATCTCGTCGATGGTCCGGGCATTCACATGGATGACCAGATCGTCGAAATTCCGAAACACATGATACAGGGTACCCACGGTATAGCCGATTTCGCTGGCCACCTTTCGTGCCGTAAGCGACTGAAATCCCTCTTTTTCAACGATTTTCGCTGCGGCGCTGATCGCCATGTCGCGAATCTCGTCCCTGCTGTGGTCGCTGCGTCTGCCCATGCCTTACGTCCATTCGGAAACCCCGAATCCAGGCTAAAGATAAACTTTATTTGAACATCGTTCAATATAAGTGTATAAATTAAACACCGTTTAATAAAACGGGTTTTATTTGAGCAGAAATTGAACGTTGTTTAATTTGGAGTATGCGTCATGAAAGCTAAGAGCTATGTGAGTCTTGTCGTCGCCCTTCTGACCCTTTTCGGCGTTGGTCCGGCTGATGCGGCCGGGCTGCTGATACCGAAAGGGCAGTCTGACTCGCTGGATATACGGGATCACAAGGTGAAGGTCATCGTGGAGGATGGCTACGTGATTACCGAAGTCGACCAGGTCTTTGTTAACGCCGGCGGCAATGACGTTGAAGCGGTTTACACGTTTCCCGTGCCGTCTCACGCCGCCGTAGCGGAATTTACCTATTGGATCGACGGCAACCCGGTCACGGGAGAGGTCCTGAAAAAGGAAGCGGCACGCCAACTTTATGAAGAGGAGAAAGCGGCAGGTCGCGAAACAGCGCTGGCAGAGAAGGACAAATATCGAACGTTCGACATTTCAGTTTATCCGGTGCGCGCAAACAGTGATGTACGCGTTCGCCTCCTCTACGTCCAGAGCGCGAGCGTCGACACCGGGATCGGCCGTTACGTTTATCCCCTCGAAGAGGGAGGTGTAGATGAAGAACGCGTCGCATTTTGGCAAGTGAGAGACGTCGTTAGCGGTAACTTCAGTTTCGACTTCGAGCTGAAGTCGTCCTACCCGGTCGATGCGATTCGCCTGCCGCAGCAGCCGAATGCAATATTGACTCAGATCGATGCCGGCCACTGGAAGGTGGATCTGCATTCCGTCGGATCCGGCCCGGCTGCCTCAGAATTCGAAGAGCAGGTCGCCGCGATCGAGTCGGGTGAAGCGCCCGCGCCCGCAGCCACGGCATCGGGTGTCGCCAGTCTGGATGAAGATATCGTTGTCTATTGGCGACACACTCCCGACTTACCGGGCTCAGTAGAGCTGGTGACCTACAAGCCGGATGTCTCCGGCCGCGGAACATTCATGCTGACTTTTACGCCGGGTGACGATCTGCCCGTCATCGAAAAAGGACGTGACTGGGTGTTCATACTCGATGTTTCAGGATCGATGCAGGGTAAGTTTGCGACGCTTGCGAATGGCGTGCAACAGGCGCTCGGCAAGCTGAATCCTGATGACCGATTTCGAATCTTCACGTTCAACGATTCCGCACGCGAGCTGACGACGGGTTACGTTAACGCGAGTGCGGAAAACGTCGCGCACTACACCGCTGAGGTAGGGCGTCTGAACGCCGGTGGTGGCACCAACCTGTACGCTGGCTTGCGCGCGGGTCTCGAAAGTCTCGATAGCGACCGTACATCGGGTATCGCGTTGGTGACAGATGGTGTGGCGAACGTTGGCATCACCGAGAAAAAGCAGTTTCTCAAAATGTTGGGCCAACATGACGTACGCCTGTTTACATTTATCATGGGCAACAGCGCCAATAGACCGCTGCTCGAGGCGATGACCAAAGTCTCCAACGGTTTCTCGATGGAAACCTCGAACAGTGACGACATTGCCGGACAGCTACTTCAGGCAACCGCGAAAATTCATCACGTGGCGCTGCATGATATTAGCCTGGATATCAGTGGCCTGAAGGTCGCCGATTTGACGCCGGAGCATATCGGTAGTCTTTATTACGGTGAGCAATTGCAGGTTCTGGGTCACTACTGGGGCAGCAACGAGGCGCAGGTCCGGTTGAGCGGTCAGGTAGCCGGCAAGAAAATCGAGTACCAAACTGCGTTCACGATGCCAGCGCAGTCCGAACTCAATCCGGAGCTGGAACGAATCTGGGCCTTCGCCACGATCGAGAATCTGCAGTCGAAAATGGACTACTTCGGTGCCGACCAGGATACCGAAGACGCCATCACTGATCTCGCGTTTGAATATGGTTTGGTGACCGACTACACGTCGATGATCGTCGTGCGCGACGACGTGTTTGCGGCGCAAGGCATCAAGCGGAGCAATCGCGACCGTGTAGCGACAGAACGTGCGGCGCGGCAAACGCGTTCTGCCCGTACACCGCAGAATCGCCGCGTGGATCAGCACCGACCGATGTACCAGAAGAAGCGCCCATCGACGGGCGGAGGTTCGATGGGTCTGCCGATGATTCTGTCGCTGGTCGGGCTACTGCTATTTCGCCAACGGAAACGATAGCGGATTCTACGTATTTCGAGCTTGTATCACATGCGTATAGTCATCTTCGAGTGGGTCAAACTTCTGTTCCAGCACAAACCACCAGGCGGGTGAAAGATGACTGTCGGTCTTTTACGAAAAAGACGCATGCTATTCATGGGTGTTTTCGCTTTTCTTGTCGTCGTTGTTCACTCCGAAAATGGCTGGACACAAGAGCCCGGCGAGAAAATTTTCAACACGACCTGCTTCGCATGCCACACAATTGGCGGTGGCCGCCTGGTTGGTCCCGACCTCGCGGGAGTGCACGAGAGGCGATCTCAGGAATGGCTTGAACGCTTTGTCGTCTCGGCGCAATCAATGATAAACGACGGGGATGCCGACGCCGTTGCGTTGTTCGAAGAATTCAATCGCATCCCGATGCCGGATACTTTTCTATCGGTAGAACAGAGCCGGCAGGTTCTCGACTACATCAAGTCACAAAGTTCAGTTCAGTCAACCACAACTCCTCCCATTGAAATCATGCAGCCAGCTTCGGCAGAAGTGGCGTCGGGAGAAGACATCGTAAAGGGTCAGGATCTGTTTCAGGGAAAAATTCGCCTGGAGAACGGCGGACCAGCCTGCAATAGCTGCCATGAAGTCAGGCATGACGCGGTCATCGGCGGAGGAATTCTGGCGGCCGAACTAACGACCGTGTTTTCCAAAATGGGCGGTGCAGGCGTAAAAGCGATTCTGGGCCAGGCGCCATTTCCGGTCATGCAGGTTGCGTACAAGGATCAATCGCTCACCGAGAGCGAAATTACCGCGCTGGTTGCATTTTTGGAGTTTGCAGACTCGGAGCAGTACAACCAGTTGCCCAGGGACTACGGCATCGGACTGTTTATCAGTGGCTCCGTTGGCGCCGGCGCCTTGTTCCTCCTCTTCGCATTTATCTGGCGAGGCCGGAAAAAAGGCTCCGTGTATCAGGCGATCTACGACAGGCAACTCCAATCTACTTCCGATCAGGACTAGTAGAGCAATTCTCACCAGACATAGCGGGCGTACAGCATGACTTGGATAAAGGACATCATCTCCCCGGAAACCCGGAATTGGGAAGAGTTTTACCGCAACCGCTTTCAGCACGATCGCATTGTTCGCAGCACGCACGGGGTCAATTGTACTGGCGGCTGTTCGTGGCAAATCCATGTCAAGGATGGAATCGTCGTCTGGGAAACGCAGCAATTGGACTATCCGCTGCTCGAGGACAAACTTCCGCCGTATGAACCACGAGGATGTCAAAGGGGAATTTCCTTTTCCTGGTATCTGTACAGCCCCTTGCGTATCAAATATCCACTGATCAGAGGTGCGCTGCTCGACGCCTACAGAGAGGAGAAGGAAAAGACCGGCGACCCGATGAAGGCCTGGGAAGCATTGCAGGCCAACGACGAAAAGCGCAGGGCGTATCAAAAAGCCCGCGGCAAGGGTGGTTTCCGTAGAGCCAGTTGGGACGAGGTCCTGGAAATCATGGCGGTCGCGAATATCTATACGGCCAGGAAATACGGGCCCGATCGGGTTATCGGTTTTTCGCCGATTCCGGCGATGTCGATGTTGAGTTATGCGGGCGGCTCGCGATTTCTGCAGCTACTGGGCGGCGTTTGCCTGAGTTTTTACGATTGGTATTGCGACTTACCGACAGCGTTTCCGGAAATTTGGGGCGAGCAGACTGACGTCTGTGAAAGTGCCGACTGGTACAACGCAAAAATGATCGCGGATATGGGTGCCTGTCTGAACATGACACGCACGCCCGATTGTCATTTTTTTGCCGAGTCACGGCACAACGGCACCAAGGCAGTCGTGTTCTCTCCGGATTTCTCGCAAGTCTGCAAATATGCAGACCAGTGGGTTCCGCTGCATGCAGGCAGCGACGGCGCATTCTGGATGGCCGTCTCGCATGTGATTCTGAACGAATTTCATTACAAGAAACAAACGCCGTATTTCATTGATTACGCGAAGCAATACACGGACAGCGCATTCCTGGTGAAGCTTGACCGTGTCGATGGTCAATTTCGTCCGGGCCGGATGCTTCGCGCCAACGAAATTTCAAGTTTCCAGGATATTGAGAATGGTGACTGGAAATTCGTCTCTGTAGACGACAAGGATGGCAGGTTCGTTGTGCCGAAGGGTTCGATGGGACACCGCTGGGGTACTCCGGGCCAATGGAACATGAAACTGGAAGATTCGGTCGACGACCGTCCGTACGATCCGACGCTTTCGTTTCTGAATCAGCATGATGAAGTAGCGCAGACCGAATTTGTCGAGTGGGGTCTGGACAGCAAGGCATTGCGTGGTGTTCCGGTACGAAAAATTGAAACGACCGCCGGAAAGACAGAGTACGTCACGACCGTGTACGACCTGATCATGGCTCAATATGGCGTCGGACGGGGCCTGGACGGCGAATATCCGGATGATTACTCCGACAAGGATGCCGCTTACACGCCGGCCTGGCAGGAAATCTTCACTGGCGTCGATGCGAAGACGGTATTGCAGTTCGCCAGGGAGTGGGCCAATACGGCCAATGCCACCGAAGGCAAATGCATGATCATAATTGGCGCCGGTATCAATCATTGGTACCACGCCAATTTGATGTATCGGGCCGGTGCAATGGCACTGATGCTGTCCGGATGTGTCGGGAAGAACGGCGGCGGATTGAATCACTACGTCGGCCAGGAAAAACTCGCCCCGATGGACTCATGGGCTTCCATAGCGTTTGCAAAAGATTGGCAGAATCCGGTCCGATTGCAGCAGGCGCCACTTTGGCACTACATCAATACCTGCCAATACCGGTACGACGGCCAGTACTCCAGGTACAACACGGTTCCTGACAACGAAATGACCCGCCAGCACACGGCGGATACGATATTCAAGTCGGTACGAAACGGCTGGATGCCGTATTACCCGCAATTCAAACAGAACACTCTCGACCTCTGTCAGGAGGCCGTGAGCTCCGGTGCGACTGACGATGACGCGATCAAAGACTACGTGCTGCAGAAGCTGATATCCAGGGAAGTCGAATATTCGATCGCGGACCCGGAGGCGCCCGAGAATCACCCGAGAGTCTGGTACATCTGGCGGGGTAACGCGATCGTCGGCAGCATGAAGGGCCACGAATATTGTCTTAAACATTATTTGGGCACACATTCGAACGGGATTGCGCAGGATTCGGAAGATCACACCGAGGAAGTCAACTGGCGTGATGTAGCGCCCGAGGGAAAGATGGACCTGGTCGTCGATCTGAACTTCCGGATGGACTCGTCCGCCCTGTACTCCGACATCGTCTTGCCGGCAGCGTCGTGGTACGAGAAAGCAGATCTGAACAGCACCGACCTGCACTCGTTCATCCATCCTTTGTCGCAGGCCGTGGCGCCGGTGTGGGAGTCGAAGACCGACTGGAACATTTTCAGGGACCTCGCGAAGGCTACCAGCGAAATCGCCGAAAAATATCTGCCGGAGCCGCAGAAAGACATCGTCTGCGCGCCGTTGGCTCATGATACCGCCGATGAAATCACGCAACCCAAAGTCAGGGACTGGTTTCTCGGTGAAACCGAAGCGGTGCCCGGCAAGACCATGCACAAGCTCGCCGTGGTCGAACGTGATTTCACGAAAATCTACGAGAAGTTCATCACGCTCGGTGACAACATCAAGGCGACCGGTCTGGGCGCGCATGGCAACCACTACGCATGTGACGACGTGTACGACGAGATGGTGGATTCCAACCACTTTACGGTCCGGCAAATGGACGGCAAGACCTACCCGTCAATCGAAGAGGACGTCGATGCCGCCAACGCCGTGCTCCATTTGTCCACGTTGACCAACGGCAAGTTGACGGTTCGGGCCTACGAGAACATGGAGAAGAAAACCGGGCTCGAGTTGGTCGATCTGGCCGCTGGCAGCCGGGACGTCAAAATTCGCTATGAAGATCTTCAGGCGCAACCCAGGCGGTACAACACATCACCGCTGTGGTCGGGTTTGATGGCAGATGGCAGAGCCTACGCGCCCTACACCTACAACTACGACAAACTTGTACCGTGGAGAACACTTACCGGGCGTCAGCATTTCTACCTCGATCATGAAATGTACATCGCCTACGGCGAAAATCTTCCTACCTACAAGCCGGCGCCAAAACCGGAGCTTTACGGAGATCTGAAGGAAACTCTGAAGGAAGGAAAGGCGCTCGTTCTAAACTACCTTACGCCGCATGGCAAGTGGCATATCCATTCAACGTATATGGAAAATCTGCGAATGCTAACCCTGTCTCGCGGCTGCGAGCCTTGCTGGATGAGTGAGGTTGACGCCGCAAAGCTTGGTATTCAGGACAACGACTGGGTGGAGGTATACAACGATCACGGCGTGTACTGCACGAGGGCGGTCGTGAGCGCCAGAATTCCGCGTGGCGTCTGCATCGTCTATCACGTTCCGGAAAGAACGACCGGTATTCCAAAATCCCAGATTCGCGGTAACAAGCGCGCCGGTGGCCACAACAGTGTGACGCGTATTCATCTGAAACCGAACTACCTGTGTGGAGGCTACGGCCAGTTCAGTTATCACTTCAACTACTGGGGGCCAATTGCGCCGAACAGAGATACGCACGTCACCGTGAAGAAAATGGAAAAGGTAGTTTGGTAATCCTTCGGCGAAACTAAAGGCAGGCAGAACAAAGTATGGACATACGATCGCAAATCTCAATGGTTTTTCACCTGGACAAATGTATCGGGTGCCACACCTGTTCGATTGCCTGCAAGAATATCTGGACGGACCGCAAGGGCGCCGAGTACATGTGGTGGAATAATGTAGAGACCAAGCCAGGTACCGGCTATCCCGGGAAGTGGGAGGACCAGGATATCTACAAAGGCGGCTGGGAGAAAAAAGGCAATGGTGCCGGCAATAGCAATGGCGCGGACAAGAGTGATAGCGAGGGTATCAAGCTAAAGGGCGCCGGTAAGCGCAAGGGCCTGGGAAATATTT